>CAJTQP010000015.1 GCA_910578575.1 uncultured Oscillospiraceae bacterium | reverse complement strand
GTGCAGTTTGGTGTGCCGTAAGGGCAGTGATAGCCACTGTTGCTGCCGTTCGTGCTCCCATTCTGGTCCTGCCAGAGGCAGCTGTCACAGTTGCCTGTGCAGTTTGGTGTGCCGTAAGGGCAGTGATAGCCACTGTTGCTGCCGTTCGTGCTCCCATTCTGGTCCTGCCAGAGGCAGCTGTCACAGTTGCCTGTGCAGTTTGGCGTGCCGTAAGGGCACTGGTAGCTGACCGTAGTGTCATTCGTACCCCCAGTCACCCCATTGTGATGGTTCTCGTGGTGGCGGCACAGGCGCAGGAAGGTGGCTGCGCTCTGCTCAATGGAGTAGCTCCCGTGGGGGCCAAAGCAGCCATTGCCCACGCCATTCATCACCTTGATGTTGGCCACGGCGGCAATGCTGTCCTTGGCCCAGGAGGCCACAGTATCGCTGTCTTTGAAATAGCTGGACAAGGTCTCACCAGCTCCCAGGCTGTTTCCGGTGGCCTTGCTGGCACGGGTCAGCATAACTGCCGCCTCCTGGCGGGTGATGTTGCCCTGGGGATCAAAGGTCCCTGTCCCCTTGCCGTTGACGATGCCAAGCTCCTTGGCGATGGTGGCCGTCAAGGCGTCCTCACCACTGCCGCAGTCTGTAAAGGCATAGCGGACCTGACCATCTGCCCCGCAGGGCAGCTTGGATTGGGCCTGGGCACAAAACGTGTCGTAGTCCGTGTCGCTCTGGATGGCCGCATAGCATAGGGCCATCCGGCAGAAGTCGATCCTAGTGATGGGGGTCCGGTAGTCCTCTGGCAGGCTGCTGCTCAGCAGCCCCATTTCCTCCGCCTGGAGGACCTCCGCCATCGCCCAGTCAGAACATTGATGGGAATGGTTTCCATGGTTCCAATGCCGGTAGCTGGCAAACGCTGCGGGGGTTAGGAGCACAGCCACCAGAAGAACCACGAAAATCCGCCGACATACTTTCATCATAACACCCTTTCTGTTCAAACCATTGCGCTAACGTCTCTGCTCTGTTTACGAGCCTAAATACGCTTTGTGGAACACCTTCTTTCCCTTCTTGATTACGACACCTTCTCCGGCAAGCTGCTGGGCGGTAAAGCTGGTGTCCAGACTGGTGACCTTTTCCCCGTCTACCATCACGCCCCCCTGCTGGATCAGGCGGCGGGCCTCGCCCTTAGAGGGTACCAGGCCACACTTCAACATCAGCTCCATGATGGAGATGACGCCATCGTTCAAATCCCCGGCCTCCAGGGCAGTGGCCGGCATATTGGAGCGGTCTCCGCCGTTGGAGAAGAGGGCGCGGGCGGTATCCTGGGCCTTTTGGGCCTCCTCCTCCCCGTGGACCAGCTTGGTCAGCTCATAGGCCAAGATCTCCTTGGCGGTGTTGAGCTGGCTGCCCTCCCAGCCGTCCATCTTGTCGATCTCCTCCAGGGGCAGGAAGGTGAGCATACGGATACACTTCAAGACATCGCTGTCCCCTACGCTGCGCCAATACTGGTAGAACTCATAGGGGGAGGTCTTGTTGGGGTCCAGCCACACGGCGCCCTTGGCGGTCTTCCCCATCTTGTTGCCCTCGCTGTTGAGCAGGAGGGTGATGGTCATGGCGTAGGCGTCCTTCCCCAGCTTCCGCCGGATCAGTTCCGTACCGCCCAGCATATTGCTCCACTGGTCGTCGCCGCCAAACTGCATGTTGCAGCCCAGGGTCTGGAACATGTGGTAGAAGTCATAGGACTGCATGATCATGTAGTTGAACTCCAGGAAGGAGAGTCCCTTTTCCATGCGCTGCTTGTAGCACTCTGCCCGGAGCATGTTGTTCACGGAGAAGCAGGCCCCCACCTCCCGCAGCAGCTCCACATAGTTCAGCTTCAGCAGCCAGTCGGCGTTGTTCACCATGATGGCCTTGCCCTCACCAAACTCGATAAAACGCTCCATCTGCTTTTTGAAGCACTCGCAGTTGTGCTGGATGGTCTCCGGGGTCATCACCTGGCGCATGTCTGTCCGACCGGAGGGGTCACCCACCATGCCGGTGCCGCCGCCGATGAGGGCGATGGGGCGGTTCCCCGCCATTTGCAAGCGCTTCATCAGGCACAGGGCCATGAAGTGGCCCACATGCAGGCTGTCCGCCGTGGGGTCGAAGCCGATATAGAACACGGCCTTCCCATTGTTCACCAGCTCCCGAATTTCCTCTTCGTCTGTGACCTGGGCGATCAGGCCACGGGCTTTCAATTCCTCATAGATCTGCATCGGTTTCGTCTCTCCTTTTTCTGATTACAACCATGTTGTCTTGTTCTCTTAACCGCGCGCCGCCCGGTAGGCCTCGGCCTCTTGCAGCAGCGCCTCCGCCCCCTCTAGGATGGCGGCAGAGATGGAAGCGCCCCCGGTGAGCCGGGCCAATTCCTGGCGGCGTCCGTCCCGGTCCAGAACTGCCACGTCCGTATAGGTCCGGCCTCCCCGCTCCTCCTTCTGTACGGAGAAGTGGGCGTCCGCCATGGCGGCGATCTGAGCCAGGTGGGTGACGCACAGCACCTGGCTACCTGCGGACAGGGCGCTCATTTTTTCCGCCACCTTCCCTGCCGCCCTGCCGCTGATGCCAGCATCTACCTCGTCAAAGATCAAGGTCATGATGCTATCGTTTTCCGCCAGGACGTTTTTCAGGGCCAGCATGATGCGGCTGAGCTCGCCGCCGGAGGCCACCTTGGCAATGGGCTTCAGATCCTCCCCCACGTTGGCGGACATGAGAAAGCGCACCTCGTCCATCCCCGTCTCGTCCAGGCCAAGCTGCCCGGCTTTGGGGGCAAAGTCCGTTTCAAAGCGGACCTTTGGCATATCCAACTGCCGCAGCTCCGTCTGGATACGCTCCCGGAGGGCTTGGGCCGCCTCCTTGCGCTGGGCGGAAAGGGCCTGGGCCTTGTTCCGGACCCCCTCCAGCAGCTTGGCCTGCTTTTTCTCCAGCTTGGCTATGCTCTCGCCGGCCAACTGGATGCGCTCCAGCTCCTCCCGGCTGCGCTCCAGATAGTCCAGCATCTCCGCCGTGGTGGCGCCATACTTCTTTTTCAGGCGGTAGAGCAGATCCAAGCGGCTCTCCACCTCGTCCAACTCCTGGGGGGAGAAATCAAAGCCCCGGCGCAGCTCCCGCAGGCGTTCCGCCGCGTCCTCCGCGCCGCAGCGCAGTTCCGTCAGCACCCCGGCCAGCTCCCCCAGCTCCTCTGACAGAGCAGAAACGCGGGAGAGTTCTCCTTCCGCCTCTGCCATGAGGCCCACAGCCCCATCCCCATCGTCGCCGCCAAACAGGGCCTGACTGGCCCCCTCCACTGCGGCCATAAGCTGGTCTGCGCTGCGCAGGAGGGCCTTGCGCTCTGCCAGCTCCTCCTCCTCCCCGGCGTGGAGCTCTGCCCGCTCCAGCTCTGTGATCTGAAACTGGAGGGAGTCGATCCGCCGGGCCTTCTCCGCCTCGTCCATCTCTAAGGAGGCCAGTTGGCGGCGCAGGGCGGACAGGGCGTCATAGTCCTTTTGGTAGTCCGCCAACGCCTGGGCCAGGCCGCCGAAGCTGTCCAGATAGCCCAGGTGGCAGGTCTCGTCCAGCAGCTGCTGGCCGTCGTGTTGGCCGTGGATGTCGATCAATTGTCCCCCCAGGGACTTTAATTGCTGCACAGTACAGGGTACGCCCCCCACCCGGCAGATATTTTTCCCGTCCCCCTGAATCTTTCGGGAGATCAACAGCTCCCCGTTCTCATCCGGGGCGATGCCGTTCTCCGCAAACCAGGGCAGTTGGGGCAGGTCCTGAAACAGGGCCGTCACCAGGGCGGACTTCTCCCCGCTGCGGATCAGGTCCCGGCTGGTGCGCTCCCCCATCACCGCGCCGATGGCGTCGATGATGATGGACTTTCCCGCACCGGTCTCACCGGTGAGCACGTTGAAGCCGGGGCCGAAGGAGAGGTCCGCCTGGTCGATGAGGGCGATATTTTCAATATGGAGCAGAGAAAGCAAAGTCTCCATCCCCCTTTTTCCTGGCTGAAGCCCAGCGGATGTCGGGGCTTCGCCTAATTTTCCAATTTATCCAGCATCTTCACAATGGACAGGCACAGATCCTCCGCGTCCTTGGTGGTGCGCATGATGAGGATGGCGGTATCATCCCCCGCCAAGCTGCCCACCATGTTGGGCAGCTGCATCCCGTCCAGCGCCGAGCAGGCGGCGGAGGCCAGGCCCGGCATGGTCTTGAGCACCACAATGTTCTGGGCACTGTCGAAGGTGGTCACGCTCTCCCGAAAGATGTTGTTCAGCCTCCCTGCCACGTTCAGGGAGCTTTTGCGCTCGCTGACCGCGTAGCGGTAGGTCCCCTGGCCGGTGAGCTCCTTCACCAGATGGAGCTCCTTGATGTCCCTGGAGATGGTGGCCTGGGTGGATTTCATCCCCTTCTCCCGCAGCTTGTCCAGCAACTGATCCTGGGTCTCGATATCATATTCCTGGATGATGGAAAGGATCTCAGCGTGTCGTTTGGCCTTCATAGTCTGATCCTCCTCTCAAGCTTGCGGTTGAGCACCTCGTAGAAGCTTTTGTCCGACAGCTTCACCAGGCGCAGGGAGCGGCGGGAACGGGCGACCTGTACGGTATCCCCTGGGTAGAGCTTAAAGGCCTTGCCCCCGTCCACAGAGAGGTAGGCCGTCTTCCGGCTGTTCTTGGGCAGCACCACGTCAATGAGCCGGTTTTTGTCCAGCACCATGGCCTTAGCTTGCAGGGTGTGGGCACTGATGGGGGTCATGATGATGTTCTCCGCCATGGGCTCCACAATGGGCCCCCCTGCGGAGAGGGAATAGGCTGTGGAACCGGTGGGGGTGGCCATGATGACCCCATCCCCATAGATGTTGCAGATCCGGCTCTTATCCCCAAAGAGCTGTAAATCGATCACCCGTGCCACAGCACCTTTGGTAATCACCGCGTCGTTGAGGGCCGTGCTGCGGAAGAGGGCCCGCCCCTCCCGCAGGACCTTTACATCCAGGAGCATCCGGTTTTCCATGGCGTATTCGCCGCCCACCAAGCGTTTCAGCTTGGAGATCTCGTTCTGCTCCAACTCCGCCATGAAGCCCACGCTGCCCATGTTCACGCCGATGATGGGCACCCCGAAGCTGCTGGCATCCTTGGCCGCATGGAGGATGGTGCCATCCCCCCCAAAGCAGACCAGGAAATCAGCGTTCGGCAGCTCCGCCTTCATCTCCTTGATTTTGATGCCCGAAGGCAAGGTGTTCAAATGGGAGGGTTCCACGGGAAAGGGAAAGCAGAACTCACAGCTTGCTCCGGCGGCCGTGAGCAGGCGTTGGGCTTCCCCCGCCGCTTTCAGGCCCTTGTCGCGGAAGGGATTGGGGCACAAAATGATCTTCATGGTGCGGTCTCCTCCAAGTTCTGGTGCGAAGCCTCCACCAGTGCTTTTAGGTCCCCCGAATAAGGGGGCTGCTCCCGCACGGTCAGATGGCCCAAATATTCAATATTGCCCTCTGGCCCCCGGATGGGGGAAAAGGTCACATCTTTCACAAAAAAATCACAGTCTGCCGCATGGCGGAAAAACTGATCCAGGACCTCCAGGTGTACCGCCCGGTCCCGGACGACCCCCTTCTTCCCCACCTTTTCTCTCCCCGCCTCAAACTGGGGCTTGATGAGGCAGACCAGCTCCCCGCTCTCCTTCATCAAGGGGCGCAGAGCAGGCAAAATCAGCCGCAGGGAGATGAAGGAGACATCTACGCTGCCGAAATCCAGCGGTTCGGGGATCTGTTCCTGGGTAAGATAGCGCACGTTGGTGCGCTCCATACACACCACACGGGGGTCTTGCCGTAGGCTCCAGGCCAGTTGGCCATAGCCCACGTCCACAGCATACACCTTTGCCGCGCCGTTCTGGAGCATACAGTCGGTAAAGCCCCCGGTGGAGGCCCCGGCATCAATGGCCACGGCCCCATTCAGGTCAGGCAGTTGAAAGCTGGACATGGCTTTTTCCAGCTTCAACCCACCCCGGCTCACATAGCGCAGGGTCTGGCCCCGGATCTCCAACTGGGCGTCCTCCGGCACGGCGGCGCCGGCCTTATCCATCCGTTTGTCCGCCCAAAACACCTGCCCGGCCATGATGATCGCCTGGGCCTTCTGCCGGCTCTCCGCCAGCCCCCGCTCAGTGAGCAGGACATCCAGACGTTTTTTCGCTGCCATAGGCGGCCACCTCCCGCGCTTTTTGATAAAGGGACTCCAAGTCCAAGCCGCACCGCTCCCGCAGTTGTGGGACGGTCCCGTGGGTGACGAAGCCGTCTCCACAGGAGCACAGTGCAGCCGCTTTTAATGGGATACCTGCGGCGGCGACCGCCGCCAAAAGCCCCTCTCCGGGACTGCCGGGTTCCGCGCACTCCTGGGCCACCAACAGCCGCCCGGTCTCCCGGAGGGAGTGGAGCACCGCCTCCTTGGGCAGGGGCGCGATTTCATTGAGCTTGATGACCTGGGCGGAGATGCCGTCCCGCCGCAGCCGTTGGGCCGTGAGGAGAATGCTGCCAGTGAGGGTCCCGAAGCTCACCAGGGTGAGGTCTCTGCCCTCCCGGAGGACACAGGCTGGGTCCTGGCTGTGGTCCTCGCTATAGTGGTTCTCCCCACCGCGGGGATACCGCACCGCCACCGGGCCGGAAATCTCATACACCGCCCGCCGCAGCATGACGGAAAGCTCGGCCAAACTGGCCGGACACAGCACCGTGATCCCCGGTATGGTTTTTAAGAATGCGGCATCGAACAGGCCGTGGTGGGTCTCTCCGTCGTCCCCCACCAGGCCCGCCCGGTCCACACAGAATACCACGTGGAGCTTGTCAATGGCCACATCGTGGAGAAGCATATCGTAACTGCGTTGAAAGAACGTGGAGTACACGGCAAACACAGGGAGGAGCCCCTGTTTCGCCATCCCCGCCGCCATGGTCACCGCATGGCCCTCGGCAATCCCCACATCGAAAAAGCGCTGGGGGAACTGTTCGGCAAACCCCGCCAGGCCTGTCCCGCCGGTCATCGCGGCCGTGATGGCGCAGATGCGCGAATCCTCCTCCGCCAAGCGCTGGAGCTCCGCACCAAAGCGAGCGGAAAAGCTCTCCCCGCTGCTGCCCTTCAATAGGGCGCCATCCTCCACCTGGAAGGGGCCGGTGCCGTGAAAGGTATCTGGCGTGCGTTCTGCCGGACCGTAGCCCTTCCCCTTGGTGGTCTTCACATGGAGAAGCACCGGGCCATCCACAGTGGCGGCATAGCGCAGGATACGGGTCAATCCCTTTACATCGTGCCCGTCTACCGGGCCCATATACCGAAAGCCCATATTCTCAAACATCCCGCCGGGGAGCATACTGGCTTTGATCCCCTCTTTGACCTTGTGGAGGAAGCGGTAGACCGCCCGCCCCGGCGGGGTGGCCAGCATGATCTTACGATAGATTTCCTTGGCCTGGAGGTACTGGGGCTTCAGCCGCTGCCGGGCCAGATGTTGGGCCACGCCCCCCATGCTGGCGTCGATGGACATGCCGTTGTCGTTGAGGATGACCACCATGGGCTCTCCCCGCTGCCCGGCCATGGAGAGGCCCTCATAGGACAATCCCCCGGTGAGGGAGCCATCCCCTAGCAGGGCCACCACCCGGTAGTCCTCCTTCAGCCGGGTCCGGGCAATGGCCATCCCCAAGGCGGTGGACACCGCCGTGGAGGCGTGGCCGGAAATGCAGGCGTCGTGCTTGGATTCCGAGGGCTTGGGAAAGCCCGCGATGCCCCCCAGGGCCCGAAGGGTCTCCATGCGCCCGTTGCGTCCGGTGAGCATTTTGTGTACATAACATTGGTGTCCCACGTCAAAGACCAGGCGGTCCCGCCCGGTGTCGTAGACTCGGTGGAGAGCCACCGTCAGCTCCACCACCCCCAGGTTGGAGGCCAGATGGCCCCTGTCTGGGACACCACATCCACGATCCGGCGGCGCAGGGTCTGGCAGATCTCCTCCGCCTCCCGGTCGCTGATTCCATGTAACGAAGGGAATTCCTCCCGTTGGTTCAAAACTAGCCGCCTCCTTACTTGGTCCGGCTGGCCAACTGCCGGGCAAGGCTACAGAGAAATCCACTGCCAGGATAGGGCCGAAGCTGTTCCACCGCCGCCTGGGTCAGTTCCTGGATCAAGCGCTCGCAGGCCTCCACGCCTTTCAGCGCCACGAAGGTGGACTTTTCCTTTTCCTGGTCGGAGCCGATGGGTTTCCCCAACTCCTCCTGGTCTCCCAGAACATCCAGCACATCATCTCGGACCTGAAACGCCAGGCCGATCTTTCTGGCATAGTCCGCAGCGGCCTCTTCCTGGGCCTGGGTACTCCCGGCGGCAATGGCCCCCAGCCGGGCGGCTGCCTCGATCATGCAGCCGGTTTTTAGGGATTCTATGGCGACGATCTCCTGGTACTCCAGATCCTTCCCCTCCCCCAAAAGGTCCAAAACCTGGCCGCCTACCATACCGGCGGGGCCGGCGGCTTTGGCCAGGCAGGCTGTCCCCCGGCAAATCTGCTCTGGAGCGAGGGCCGCGCCGCTGAGCACCCCAAAGGCTGCGGTGAGTAGGCCGTCTCCAGCCAGCACCGCTAGGGCCTCCCCATAGACCTTGTGGCAGGTGGGCTTGCCCCGGCGCAGGTCGTCGTCGTCCATGCAGGGCAGGTCGTCGTGGATGAGGGAATAGGTATGCACCATCTCCAAGGCGCAGGCAAAGGGAAGCGCCTGTTCCACCTGGCCGCCAAACAGGCGGCAGACCTCCAGCACCAGCACCGGGCGGATGCGCTTTCCTCCCGAAAGCAGACTATAGCCCATGGCCTCCTTCAGTTGGCCGTGGGCGGGAAATTCTTGCACACAGGCCGCCAGGGCCTCCTCGATGCGCGCCTGATGGGCGGCAAGTTGTTGGGAAAATTCCATACGCTCACTCCTTGGGTAGGAAGGGGACTTCTTCCAGCTCGCCAGTCTCTGCCAGGCGCAGCTTCATCACCTTCTGCTCCGCCTTGTCCAGCAGGGCGGTACACTGCTTCATCAGCTTGGCCCCCTCCTCATAGAGGGACAGGGACTGCTCCAAGGGCTGTTCCCCCGCCTCCAACTGGGCCACGATGGCCTCCAGGCGGGCCATGGCCTCCTCGAAGCTCAGCTTTTTTTCTGCCATTTGTGTTTCTCCTTTCCCTGGGCGGTACAGTGCAGGGTCCCGTCTGCCAGGCGGACTTGGAGAGTCTCCCCCAGGGCCACCTGTTCTATGGTGGAGACGACGCTGCCGTCGTCTGTCTGCGTGATGGCATAGCCCCGGCCCAGGACCTTAAAGGGGCTCAGGGCGTCCAGCCCCGCGGCCAGACGGCCCAGGCGTTCCCGCTCTGCCCCCACACGCCGCTCCCCACTGTGGAGCAGGCGTTGGTGCAGATAATCCAGGGCCATGCGTTTTTCCTGGATGGGCCGGATGGGGGAGCGCAGGAAGGGGCTGCTGGACAGGCGCGTCAAGCGCTCCCGGCGGCCTTGCAGGCTTCGCTCCATCCCCTTTTGCAGCCGGGCATATTGGTGGAGCAGGGTCTCCCGCAGCTCCCCCTGGTCCGGCACCGCCAGCTCCGCCCCATTGGAGGGGGTGGCGGCCCGCAGATCTGCCACGAAGTCGGCAATGGTCACATCCGGCTCATGGCCCACGGCGGAGATGATGGGGATGTGCGAGCGGTAAATGGCCCTGGCCACCCCTTCATCGTTGAACGCCCACAGGTCCTCCATAGAGCCGCCGCCCCGGCCAGTGATGATCAGGTCTGCCGCTTGGCAGGCATTCACCAAATCCAGGGCCTGGATGATCTCCCCCGGCGCCTCCTCCCCCTGGACCCGCACCGGAACCACCAGCACCTTCGCCAGAGGATAGCGGGCCCCCAGGATGCGCAGCATGTCCCGCACTGCGGCCCCGGCAGGGGACGTCACCAGGGCAATGGTCTTAGGATAGGCCGGGATGGGTTTTTTATGGGTGGGGTCAAACAGGCCCTCCTGATAGAGCCGGTTTTTCAACTGCTCAAAGGCCGCCGCCAAATCCCCCACCCCGTCGGGGACCATGGTGTTGCAATAGAGCTGATAGGCCCCATCCCGCGGGAACACAGACACCCTTCCGGATACGATCACCTTCATCCCGTTTTCCGGGCGAAACCGCAGGGAGGCCGCCTCTCTCCGAAACATGACACAGCGCACACTGCTCTCCGCGTCTTTCAGGGAAAAATAGTGGTGGCCGGAGGGATACATTTTATAGTTGGAAATCTCACTGCGCACCAGGACCTGAGACAGCAGCACATCCCGGTCCAACAACTGCTTGACATAGCGGTTCAGCGCGGTGACAGAAATGGGTTCAGTCATGGTTCTCTTCCTCTTGCTGCCGCCTCCAGGTGAGGACGGCCACACCCATGGCGTTGTCTGTGGAGAAGCGGGGCGGGGCAAAAATAGCCTGGCAAGCCCTGGTCATGGTCTCCCGCAGCAGGGCGTTGGAGGCCACCCCTCCGGCGCAGAGCACCGGCAGGCCGGGGTATTGCGCCAGCGCCTGCCTCGTAGCGGTCTCCACTGCCCGGATGATACACTGGAGCACATACCAGCAGATCTCCTCCGGGGCCCTTCCCTGCTCCGCCAGGGCGTTCATTTTATTTTCGATACCGGAGAGGGAAAAGTGCCTCTCCTTTACCTTCACCGGAAAGCTCTCCTTCTTCTGGGCCTGGAGGGAGAGGGAGTCCACCGCCTTTCCCGCCGGGAAGGCCAATCCCAGGCGCTTCCCCGTCCGGTCGATGAGCTGGCCGGCGGAGATATCCGAGCTGCCGCCAATCACCGTCCCCTGGACGCTGACCCCCTCCGGCTGCACGTACAGAAGCTCTGTGGTCCCGCCAGAGAGATGCCACACCAGATGGGGCCTGTCCAACAGGTCCATCCGGCCGGCGGACCAGGCTGCGGCGGCAATGTGCCCCTGCTGGTGAGAGCAGGGGTAAAAGGGCAGGGAGAGTACTTGGGCCATCCCCTGTCCCTGGGAGCTTCCCGCCAGGAAGCAGGGCATATAGGAGCCCTCCACCTCCCGCGGGCGGGTGCTGGCCCCGATGGCGGTGAGCCTGTCCGGCAGGCCCGTCTCCTTTAAGGCGGAGAGGATCTCCGGCAGGCGCTTTACATGCTGGAACAGGGCCTCGCTCTGGCGCAGCCCCAGGGCGCCCTGGGGGACTTCCAGGAGCTTGCCCACGTTGTCCCCCTGGGTCCCGTCAAACCAGGCGGCGGAGGCGGTGTAGTTGCTGGTGTCCAGCCCCAGTACCCCGGCCATGCTCAGGGCTCCTCTGGCGCTGTCCCCGGCTTCTGGGGGGCCTCATCGGGAAATTCCTCCCGGACGAAGGCGCCTAAAATTCCGTTGACGAAGGAGACCACCTTCTCGTCCTCATACTTCTTGGCAATCTCCACCGCGTCGTTGATGGCCGCCGCCTTGGGAATTTCCGGCATATACAGGATTTCATACATGGCCACCCGCATAATGGCGGTGGCAGTGCGGGGGATGCGGGAGAAGGCCCAGTTCTTGGCGTGACGGCTGATATACTGGTCCAACTCTGGACCGTGGCCCGCCACACCGTGGACCAAATTCTGAATATATTGGAGCTGCTTCTCGTTGGGATATTCTTGATATAGCTCGTCCTCCTCCCCCCAGGCTAGGAAGGCTTCCCGGTCCAGCCGCCGCTCTAGGAGCTGGTCGGCAGACTGGGTGGAAAAGCCCAGGGAATAGGAACAATGGATGGCAATTTCGCGCGCGGTGGATCTGGTCATAGTCGGCCCCTCCTGCTATGGACACAAAGCCGCTACCTTCAGCGGCCTGCATAGATACTTAATGATATTATATACATGTATATACAAAAAAGATAGACGCTTTCCGCCCGAATTTTTCAAAAGTTTTGCCGCCTTTTTGTCAAAAAGCGACCTCTGGCCCAAAAAGAGGCCCACGGCAGGTCATGCCGCAGGCCTCGTCTCAGACAGGGTCCTCAGTCTTCCTTTTTCTCAAAAGCGATGCCGCCCACCCGGACGTTGACCGCCGCCACATGCAGGCCCGTGATGGCCTCCACGCTGCTCATCACCGCCTCCTGCACCTTCTCCGCCACCTGGGGGATGACGCTGCCATAGCGGATCTCAATGGACACACTCACGGTGATGTTGTCCTCCTCCCAGTGGATAGAAATGCCCTTGGAGAGCTTCTTGCGCCCCAAAAGCTGTTCACTCATGGTGCCGCCGGTGAGGCCGATGACCCCCTCTACCTCCATGGTAGCCGCCCCGGCGATGGTCTCCAGCACCTCCTCGGAGATGTACACGTCGCCAAACTCCTCGCTGCGGGAGTAGTATTCTCTGCTTTCGCTCATAGAAATCCTCCAAACTTTTCCGCCGCCCAGGGGGAAAAGGTATCCATGCAAACTACAAAATAAGATAGCGCTATTATAGCATATTATAGGAAGGGGGGCAAGTCCCCCCTTCCCAATTTGTCCAAAATTCCCCTCAGTTCTGGTGCTTCTGGGCTGCCAGCAGGGTGTTTTTCATGAGCATGGCGCGGGTCATGGGGCCCACGCCGCCGGGCACCGGGGTAATGGCGGAGGCCATGGCGGAGACGGCGTTGTAGTCCACATCCCCGCAGAGCTTCCCCGCCTCGTTGCGGTTCATGGCCACGTCAATGACCACCGCGCCGGGCTTGATCATGTCTGCCGTCACCATGTTCACCTTGCCCACAGCGGCCACCAGGATGTCCGCCTGGCGGCAGACCTCCTTTAGGTTGGTGGTCCGGGAGTGGCAGACGGTGACGGTGCCGTGCTTTTGCAACAACAGCAGGGCCATGGGCTTGCCCACGATGTTGGAGCGGCCAATGACCACGCAGTTCTTCCCCTTGGGGTCGATGCCGTATTCCGCCAAAATCTCCATGATGCCATAGGGGGTGCAGGGCAGGAAGCCCTCCTTCCCCACCAGCAGGGCCCCCATGTTCATGGGGTGGAAGCCGTCCACATCCTTTTCCGGGGAAATGGCCATGAGCACCGCCTCTTCATCGATGCCGTCGGGCAGGGGGAGCTGGCAGAGGATGCCGTCGATCTCCTCCCGGCCGTTGAGCTGGTGGATGAGGTCGATCAACGCCTCCTGGGTGGTGGTGGCGGGCAGGGCGTACTCCTCACTGAAAAATCCGCACTCCTCGCAGTCCTTGCGCTTGCTGTTCACATATACCCGGCTGGCGGGGTTATCCCCCACAATGATCACCGCCAGGCCGGGGGTACGGGCCAGGGCAGCTGCCTCTTCCTTTACGTTCTCCTTGCATTTGGCCGCCAGGGCCTTTCCGTCCAAAATCGTTGCCATAGTGATCTCCTATCTTGTTTCCTTGTGTGGCTTTTCTTCCTTGGTTTGCCTGTGTTGATTTACGTATAGCGCTCCAGGGTCCGGATGGCGTTTCAGCTTCCAGGCCAGCAGGAGCAGGGCCAGCACGCAGCTGGCAAAGCCCAGCAGTTGGGAGACACGGATGCCCGTGGCGAAGAAATATAAGCTGTCCGTCCGCAGGCCCTCAATGAGCCCCCGGCCAAAGCCATACCAGGCCAGGTACAGAAGGAACAGCATCCCATCGAACTTGCGCAGGCCCTTTTCCAGCACCAGAAGCAGCAGGAAAAAGCCCAACAGGTTCCACAGAGATTCATAGAGAAAGGTGGGGTGGACCTCCAGATAGCCCTGGGCGGTCTCAATGCCCATGCGCCAGGGCAGATCCGTCTCCCCGCCGTAGGCCTCCACGTTGACGAAGTTCCCCCAGCGTCCCGCGATCTGCCCGATGAGCAGGCCGAAGGTACACAGATCCACCATGGCGGGGAAGGGGATCTTTTTGTGCCGGGACACCAGAAAGACGATCAGCGTCCCTGCCAGGATGCCCCCGTAAATGGCCAGCCCGCCCTTGTGGATGTTCACGCAGGCCGCCAGGTCGATCCCCCCACCGGCTTTCACGTAGAGGGAGGGGTTGAAGATGATATAGTATAGTCTGGCGCCGATGATGCCGCCGGGGAGGGCGAACAGAAGTACATCCAAAAAGTCGTTGCTCTGGATCCCCAGCCGCGCCCCCTTCTTCATACAAAACAGCACCGCCAGCACCGCCCCCAAGGCGATAATAACCCCATACCAGTAAATGTTGAAGTTGCCCAGGGAGAGGGCCACCCGGTTCAAGTGCAGGGTCAACCCCAGGCCGGGGAAGGTAACGGTGCTCACGCCTTCCCCTCCCCCGGACGGATCACCGTCAGGGCCGTGCGCTCCGGGCGGATCCACTCCCGCAGGAAGTCCTCCGCATCCCGGCGATCCAGGGAGGCAAAGATTTCCGGGAAGGTCCAGGGGTCCTGGCCGGAGAAATAGCCCCGCGCCTGCTCCACACAGAGGTTTTCCAAGGAGTTCAGGCTGCGCACATAGCTGCCATAAGCGGACTTTTTCAAGCGCTGGAAGAGAGCTTCGTCCAACCCCTCCCGGCCGATCCGGGCCCCTTCCTCTAGGATGGCGTCCCGGACTGCCTCCGGGTCCTTGCTCTCTCCCCCGGCCACCAGGAAGGCACAGCCGGGATAGTCCATATAGCCGCAGTAAAAGCCGCTGTTGATGAGCCCTTTGGTATAGAGCTTGGCATAGAGGGGGCTGGAGGAACCCACTAGGGCTTCCAAAGCCAACTCCCCCAAAATCTTCTGGCGAAGCTGGGCTGCCCCATCCCCGGCGGCCTTGCCCTTCACCCCCATCTGCATCAGAGGGGCATAAACTTCCATGGTCTTGCCGTTCTCCTGGAGGTAGACCTCCTCCGGTTCGTCCTCCCCGCAGTCCCTGGGGATGGGCTCCTTCTTCTCCTGGGGCAAAATCTCACGGGCCAGGGCGCAGACCCGCTCTGGGTCCACGTTCCCCGCCACGCACAGGGTCATGTTGGCGGGGGTATAAAAGGCCTCATGGCAGTCGTACAGGGTCTGGGCGGTGATATCCGCGATGGACTCCACCGTCCCCGCCACGGAGTTGCGGACGGGATGGTTTTTGTACAGGGCCTCCAACAACAGGTGGAACACCTGCCAGTCTGGATTGTCCTCGATCATGCGGATCTCCTGGCCGATGATCCCCTGCTCCTTCTCCACACTCTCTTCGGTGAAATAGGGCACGGAGACGAAAGAGAGCAGGGTGCGCAGGTTCTCCCAAAAGCGGTCGGTACAGGAGAAGTGGTAGCCGGTGATGGCGGTGCTGGTGAAGGCATTGGGAGAGGCTCCGGTGGCGGAGAGGGTTTGCAGGGCGTTCCCCTCCGGGGTGTCAAACATCTTATGCTCCAAATAGTGGGCGATCCCCATGGGGGTGTCTAACCACTTCCCGCCCAGTTGAAAGCGGGTGTCCATCCCCCCGTAGCGGGTGGCAAAGAAGGCATAGCACTGTCCAAAGTCCGGCTTGGGAAAGACGAACACCCGCAGGCCGTTTTCCAAAACCTCTTCGTAAAGGGTCTCCCCTATGCTCTGATACTCGATTTTACGCATCCGTCAGTCCTCCTCTCCCCGCAGGGTGTATATGCTGTCCAGTTGAATGCTTTGGGCGCTGGTCACCACCTGTTGGAGGGTGACGGACTCCGCCGCCTTGGCCAAGTCCTCCGGGGTGTAGGCGGTGCCGGTGACGAAGCGGTTCAGCCAGTATTCCTCCAACTTGCCCTGGGAATCCAAGGTGGTGCGCAGGCTCCCCGCCACGGTGCGCCGGGCGGACTCCAATTCCGCCTGGGTGATCTCCCCCTGGCGGCAGGCCTCCAGCTGGGCCAAGATCTCCTCCTCCGCTTTTTGAAAGTCCTCAAACTTTACACCGGAGTACACCGTCATGATGCCCTTGCTCAGGCCCAGGGACGCTGAGGCGAAATAGCACAGGGACAGCCGTTCCCGCACGTTGAGGAAGAGTTTCGAGTTGGTACTGCCGCCGTAAAGGGCGTGGAGGACCATCACCGGGGCGGTGGCCTCCAAGCTCCGCACGCCGCCTCCCAGGCGGAAGCCCAAAATCAACTTGCCCTGGGTGACGTCCAGCCGGTCGGAAAAACGGCGCAGCGCCCCCTGGGGCTTCGCCAGGGCCTGGGTCTGGGGCATAGGCTGCCGGGGCGTCTGGGGTAGGTCCGCAAAGGCGGCCCGGAAGGCCCGTTCTACCCGTTCCGGCTCCGCACTACCGCAGTAGTACAGATACACCGGGGCCGTCTCCAGCAGGGTCCGGTAACGCTGGTATAAAGCCTCCCCGGTGATGGCCTGGGCGCTCTCCTCGCTGCCATAGCGGTTCACCCCATAAGCCTCCCCCTGGCACATCTGGCTGCGCAGACGGGAGAGGGCGTATTGCAGCTTGTCGTTGATCTCCCCGCGAATCTTATCGATGAGGTTGGCTTTCTCGCTGTCCACATACTCCGGCAAGAACGCCTCTCCCGTCCCGGCGGGATGGAGGACCATCTCCCCCAACAGGGAGGCGGCCTCCTCCAAAATGTTGGACTGGCCGGGGACGAAGGCATCGTCCAACACGCTGGCCCAGAAACCAAGGCACTGGACCTCCCCCTTTTTCCGGACGATGGGCTCCAGGTTCATGCCGTAGAGCTCGTCCAGCCCGGCGGAAATGGACTCTAAATCCGGGTGCTTCTGAGTGCCCCGGCGCAGGACTTTGGGCAGCAGGGCGTTGAGCGCGGCGGTCTCCTCCCGCAGTGGCTCCAAAAATGTGACTGCCAGCATGGAGGTCTTGAACTTGCTGGTGCCCAGCAGGCGCAAGGTAACGCCAGGGGCCAAAGTGCGTTCTATCATAAGAAAAGGTCCTCCTTTGGGCCAAGGAAATATCGTGGCTTTTATTCTACCATATTTTAGAGGAAAAAGTAAAGCTGCAAAAAACAACGGCGGGGGACGGCGTCTCTACGGCAATCCTATCCAAAAAAGACGGTTTTGATACAATTTCCTCTTGACAAACGGGGCCATTTAGGGTAGGATAGCTACTGTTGTAAAGGAGAACAGCTTTACATGCCACACACAGGGAGGCACGCCAAATGAAAAGTCAAGCCTATCGTATGGCCATGCTCTATGATTTCTACGGCGACTTGCTCACCCAGCGGCAAAAAGAGTTCTTCGACCTATACTATAACGACGACCTCTCCCTGGCGGAGATCGCGGAAAACTATGATATCACCCGCCAAGGGGTGCGGGATATCATCGTCCGGGCAGAGCGGACCTTGGAGGACATTGAGGAAAAGACCGGTCTCATCCAGCGCCATCAACACACCCGGAGTTGCATCGCGGTCCTCCAGGAACTGTGCGACCAGCTCCAGGCCCTGAACCGGGCAAAGCTGGAGAGCAACAAGGAAGTGCAGCTGCTGTGTATGCAGTTGCAAAAGGCCATTGAAGAGCTGGAGAAGGATTGACTATGGCATTTGAAGGTTTAACGGAAAAGCTCTCCTCCGCATTCAAAAAGCTGCGGGGCAAAGGCCGTCTGTCTGAGGCCGACGTCAAGGAGGCCATGCGGGAGATCCGCCTGGCCCTGCTGGAGGCCGACGTCAGCTACAAGGTCGTCAAGGATTTCATCAAAAGCGTCACCGAAAAGGCCGTGGGCAGCGAGGTGCTGGAAAGCCTCACCCCCGCCCAGGCCATCGTGAAGATCGTCAACCAGGAGCTCACAGAGCTGATGGGCGGAGGCAGCGCCAAGATCAACATTGCCTCCCAGCCCCCCACCGTTGTGATGATGGTGGGGCTCCAAGGTGCCGGTAAGACCACCAATGCCGCCAAGCTGGCCGCCCTGATGCGCAAGCAGAACAGCAAGCGTCCCCTGCTGGTGGCCTGCGATATCTACCGCCCCGCCGCCATCCAGCAGTTGGAGGTGGTGGGCAAGCAGTTGGACTTGCCAGTGTTCCAGATGGGCCAGGAAAATCCTGTGACCATCGCCAAGGAGGCCATCGCCCACGCCAAGAAGCACGGCAATGACATGGTATTCCTAGACACCGCCGGGCGGCTCCACATCGACGAGGAGCTGATGGCGGAGCTGCAAAGCATCAAGGAGGAGGTCTCCCCCAGCGAGATCTTGCTGGTGGTGGACGCCATGATCGGCCAGGACGCGGTGAACGCCGCCAAAGCCTTTGACGATGCCCTGGAGATCGACGGCGTGGTCCTCACCAAGCTGGACGGCGACGCCCGCGGCGGGGCTGCTCTCTCCATCAAGGCTGTCACCGGCAAGCCCATCAAGTTCGTGGGCACCGGGGAAAAGCTGGATAACATCGAGGTTTTCCATCCCGACCGTATGGCCTCCCGGATCTTGGGCATGGGCGACGTGCTCTCCCTGATTGAAAAGGCGGAGCAGCAGTTCGACATGGAAAAGGCCCAGGAGCTGGCGGAGAAGCTGAAGAAGAACCGCTTCACCCTCCAGGACTATTACGACCAGATCGCTCAGGTCCAGGGCATGGGCTCTGTGGATGAACTTTTGGGCATGATGCCGGGGATGAACGCCAAGGCACTGGAAGGTGTCACCGTGGATGAAAAGATTTTGGCCCACACCCAGGCCATCATCCTCTCCATGACCCCTCAGGAGCGGGAGAACCCCTCCCTGCTCAACAGCAGCCGGAAAAAGCGCATTGCCGCCGGTTGCGGGCTCCAGGTGGTGGACGTGAACCGTCTGCTGAAGGAGTTCAACATGATGCAACAGCTCACCAAGCAGATGGGCAAGCTGTCCGGCAAGCGCCGGAAGGGCAAGTTCGGGAAATTCCCCGGTGGGATGCCCTTCCCCATGTAACGATTGGTTCCCGTGGCCACACGGTTCCATAGAAAGAATGAACACTTTTGGAGGTGAAGGAACATGGTTAAGATTAGACTTCGCAGAATGGGTTCCAAGAAGAATCCCTTCTATCGCATCGTGGTTGCCGACTCCCGTTATCCCCGCAACGGTCGCTTCATCGAAGAGATCGGCACTTACGATCCCCTGCAGGAGCCCGCTGCCATCAAGGTGGATGCCGAGCGCGCCCAGGCTTGGATCAAGACCGGCGCTCAGCCCACGGAGACGGTCAAGGCTCTGCTGAAAAAAGCCAACGCCATCTGATTTGGAGGGCACATGAAGGACTTGCTCACTTATATCGCCCAAAATCTGGTGGAACATCCCCAGGCCGTGGACGTACAGGAGACGGAAGCGGACGGTAACGTTGTCCTTGAGCTCCGGGTCGATCCCAACGATATGGGTAAGGTCATCGGCCGTCAGGGCCGCATTGCGAAGGAAATCCGCACATTGATGCGCTCTGTCGCCCAGCGCCAGGGCAAGAAGGTTTCCGTCGAAATTGTAGATTGAACTGTATGCCAGTTTGATGGCTACAGGCGGTGAAAAATGGCGGCGCGGTTGCACTGCCATTTTTTCTGTCCAAAGGAGGGTTTTCTTTGAAGCATCGCTATCTGGAAGCGGGAAAAATCGTCAACACCCACGGCATCGCCGGGGAGGTAAAAATCCTGCCCTGGGCCGACGAGCCGGCCTTTCTGCTGTCCTTTGAGACCTTGTATATCGACCAGCAGCCGGTGAAGCTGCGCGCTGCGCGGGTCCACAAGAACTGCGTCTTGGCAAAGCTGGCGGGTGTGGATGACGTCAACACCGCGATGCGGCTCCGGGACAAGGTGGTCTATATCGACCGGGAGGACGTGGAGCTGGAAGAAGGTGCATTTTTCCTGGCAGACCTGATGGGGCTGGAGGTTCGGGATGCCGTCAGTGGAGAGGTTCTGGGGCATATCGACGACGTGCTCACGCCCCCCGCCAGCAACGTCTATGTGGTCAAGGGCGGTGCCCAGGACCACATGATCCCCGCTGTGCCAGAGTTCATCCAGGAGACCAACGTGGACGAAGGTTATATCCTGGTCCGCCTCATTGAAGGGATGTAAAGGCCATGGACTTTCTCTATCACATCCACATCATGACCCTATTCCCCGACGTGGTGGGGGACATGCTCTGTGAATCCATCCTGGGCCGGGCCCAGGAGCGGAACATCATCCGTATCGACTGCCACCAGATCCGGGACTACACCCGCAACAAGCAGCGGCAGGTGGACGACTACCCCTACGGCGGCGGCCATGGTGCGGTGATGCAGGCTGACCCCCTGTACCACTGCTGGAAGCACATCTGTGACGAAGCCGGTGGACCCATCCACACCATCTACCTCTCCCCTGCCGGGACGGTGTTCAAGCAGGCGGACGCCAAGCGCTTGCAGCGGGAGTATAACAGCCTCATTCTGGTCTGCGGCCATTATGAGGGCATCGACCAGCGTTTCATCGACGAGTGCGTGGATGAGGAGATCTCCCTGGGGGACTTTGTGCTCACCGGTGGGGAAATTCCCGCCATGGCCCTGGCAGATGCCGTGTGCCGTCTGGTCCCCGGCGTGCTCTCGGACCCGGAGTGTTTCACCGATGAGAGCCACTGGGACGGGCTCTTGGAGTACCCCCAATACTCCCGGCCGGAAGTCTGGCATGAGCGGGCAGTGCCTCCCATCCTCCTCTCCGGGCACCACGCCAACGTGGCCAAGTGGCGGCGAAAGCAGGCCATTCTGCGCACGCGAGAGCGGCGGCCGGATATGTACGCTGCTCTGGACCTGAGCTCCAAGGCAGATCAAAAGCTGCTGCGGGAGCTGGAGGCGGAGGAAGAAGAGAACTAAACGGCAGCAGGCGGTTTTGTCTGCTGCCGTTTTTCCTGCGCAACCTGTAGTTTACATTTGGAACGCGAAACATGCTGGTCATTTTGCCCTGGGGCAGGTATAATCACCACAGTGAAAAGGATCAAATGGAGGTCATCGCATGACATTTGGTGAAAAGCTATCCAAGGCTCGAAAAGAAAACAACTACACCCAGGAGCAACTAGCGGAGATTCTCGCTGTCTCCCGGCAGTCTATCAGCAAGTGGGAGAGTGATATCACGTATCCGGAAACGGACAAATTGATCCGTCTTAGCGAGCTGTTCCACTGCTCCCTGGACTACCTACTCAAGGATGGAGCTCTCCAAGAGGACAGTCCCTGGACAAGCGCTCCCCCCTCCCCTGCCCCTACCGTCAGGACCAGGGAATGGAAGGATCGAAAAAGTACGCGAACACTGTTTGGTCTGCCGCTCTGGGCGGTGGGGCAAAATGTCACCGCTGTGGTAGCCATTGGAATGCGGGCCCGCGGGGTCATTGCCATCGGAATGTGTGCCACGGGCTTGCTTTCCTTTGGCCTTCTCTCCCTGGGTCTGTTCTCTTTTGGAGTACTCTCCCTGGGCCTATTGTCTGTGGGTTGCTTTTCTATCGGCATCCTGGCGGTGGGTTCCCTCAGCCTTGGCTGTTTCGCCCTGGGGTCCATTGCCGCCGGTGGGCTTTCCGCTGGGGCCGTTGCTCTGGGAAAGTATGCTGCCATTGGGGACTATGCCTCTGCCATGGTGGCCGTCGGCAAAAGCCAGGCCACAGGCAGTCTTTACCAAAGCCTTGGGCATCTGAGCAGTGCAGAGTGCGCAACGGTGAAAACTCTGTTAGATGCCAACGTCCCCGCTGCCCTCTCCTGGGCCAAAACGCTATTCCAACTCTTTCTTTAAGCCACCCATACACGCAAGGGCCCCGGCGAAGGATTTCCTTCGCCGGGGCCCTGTTGTATGCGCTTTACTTATTGATCACGTAATTCTGATCGGTGAGCTCGTTATACTTACCCCGCTTGGTATAGGTAGTATGGAGATACTCGTGGGAGGCGTGTCCGCCGGGGGCGCCCCACTCCTCGTAGAACTCCATCAGAGAGGGGTTCTCGTGGGACTTACGCAGCTTCTTGCGCTCGTCCTCACCATAGATGGCATCGGACCGCTTCTGACGGACGATGTCGATGTTCTCCTTGGGCCGGGGCTGGCCGCCGCCGGTGATGCAGCCGCCGGGGCAACCCATGACCTCGATGAAGTGATAGGGGGAGGTCCCATCGGCCACCTGGTTCATCAGCTTCCGGGCACCGGCAAAGCCGCTGGTAACAGCGATCTTCACTTCCATGCCCTCTGCTGCCTTCCACTCCGGCTTCACGTCCTCCAGGACGATGGTCGCCTCGCGGACCTGCTCCAGGCCTACGATGGGGGAAACGTGGAGGTTGGGGAAGGGCAGCTCACGGCCGGTGATGATCTCATACACGGTACGCAGAGCCGCTTCCATCACGCCGCCGGTGACGCCGAAGATATCCGCCGCGCCGCTGGAGAGGCCCAGGGGGGCGTCGAACTCCTCGTCGGGCAGGGAGAGGAAGTCAATGCCCATGATCTTGATGAGGTCTGCCAGCTCGCGGGTGGTGAGCACCGCGTCCACGTTGGGTACGCCGTCGTTGCACATCTCCGGGCGGGCACACTCTGTCTTTTTGGCGGTACAGGGCATGATGGAGACCACATAGATGTCCTCCGGCTTTTTCCCGATCTTCTTGGCATAGTAGCTCTTGGCCACTGCGCCGAACATCTCATGGGGGGACTTGCAGGTGGAGAGGTGGTCCAGCTCATCGGGGAAGTAGTGCTCAATGTACTGCACCCAACCGGGAGAGCAGGAGGTCATCATGGGCAGCACGGCACTGCCACCGCTGACCACAGACCGGAGACGGTTCAGGAACTCAGTGCCCTCCTCCATGATGGTCAGGTCGGCACCCCAGTTGGTGTCAAACACATCGTCGAAGCCCAAAAGGCGCAGGGCGGCGGCCAGCTTGCCGGTCTCGCAAGTCCCGGCGGGGAGGCCGAAGCACTCGCCAATGCCCACGCGGACAGCGGGGGCCGGCTGGACAATGACATGCTTGTTGGGATCCCGGAGAGCATTCAGGACTCTGTCCCGATGGCTGGTCTCCTTCAGGGCGCCCACAGGACATACCACCACGCACTGGCCGCAGAAGGCGCAGGAGGTGTTGCCCAGGGGCAGGCCGAAGGCCGGGGTGATCACGGTCTGGAAGCCGCGGTTCTCCGCCGTCAGGACAGCGGTGGTCTGGATATTCTTACACACGCTCACGCAGCGGCGGCAGAGAATACACTTGTTGGGATCTCTGGTGATGGACTCGCTGATGTCGATGGGACGCAGCTCCCGCTCCCCCTCGTAGGGGGAATCCTCCACGCCCAGCTCCCGGCCCAGGGCCTGGAACTCGCAGTCCTGGTTCCGCACGCAGGTGAGGCACTTTTTGTCATGGTTGGAGAGGAGCAGCTCATACATGGCCCGGCGGCCCTCCTGGGCGCGCTCGCTGTTGGTCTCGATGACCATGCCGTCTCTGGCCTCGACCATGCAGGAGGCTTGCAGGTTCTTTGCCGGGGGGCTCAACTGCTCCACCACACAGATGCGGCAGGCGCCGTACTTGTGGACCCCTTCCAGGTAGCACAGCTTCGGGATGTGGATGCCGTTGCGCTCTGCGGCCTGCAAAATGGTGCTACCTTCCGGCGCAACACATTCCTTCCCGTTGATCGTTAGTTTGATATCTGCCATAGTTCTTACCTCCTGTCACAGCGCAGGCAACGGCTGGCCTCAGCACGGGCATCCAGCTCATGCATACCAAGGTTCCGTTCCCAGAAGTTCGCTTTGGCCTGCTCCGCATCCATACGGCGGGTGAGGAAGCGGTCGTGGGGGATAATATCGCCCTCGATATGATAATCGGTGATCTCCTGCTCGAAGCCCTTGGCCAGTTCGCCGGTACCGCCCAGGTATTTGTCGATGCCGGCAGCGGCCACCTTGGCCTCATAGACCGCATGGACGATATCCTTGGGGCCGCGGTGAGCGTCACCGCCCACGAACACGCCGGGAACCGATGTCGCCTGGTTGTACTGGTCTGCGATGATACGGTCGCCGTCCAAGTTGACGGTGCCGCGAATGAATTTGGTATCCGGGGTCTGGGAGATGGCGGGGATGGCCACGTCGAACTCCTCCACATAGCTCTCGCCGCTGGGAGAGGCCTTCCGGCGCCCGGAGCTGTCGAACTGGCCCAACTTCTGCTTCATGATGCAGATGCTGGTGAGGTGGCCGTTGGTGCCGATGAACTCGATGGGGTTGGCCAGGGTGCGGATGGTGACACCTTCCTCGATGGCGTCCTCGATCTCCACCCTATCTGCGGGCATATCCTCTTCGGCACGGCGGTAGAGGATGACCACTTCCTTGGCACCCAGACGCACGGCGGTACGGGCGGAGTCGATGGCGGTGTTGCCGCCGCCGATGACGGCCACCTTCTTGCCGGTGAAGTCCAGGTCCCGCTTCATGATCACCCGCTTCAAGAAGTCCAGGCCGTTGACAATGCCGTTGAGACGCTCGCCGGGGATGCCCAGGCTCAGGGTCTTCTGGGCGCCGATGGCAAGGAAGATGGCATCGTAATTCTTTTGCAGGGACTTGAAGGAGAGGTCCACACCGATCTTGGTGTTCAAGATCATGTTCACGCCGGTGCGCTCAATGTTCTTGATCTCCCGCTCAATGATATCCAGAGGCAGACGGTAATCGGGGATGCCGATGGTCATGATGCCGCCCAAGCGGTCCTCGGCTTCGTACACGTCCACCTGATAGCCCAGACGGGCCAGGTAGTAGGCACAGGTCAGGCCGGCGGGGCCAGAGCCCACGATGGCCACCTTCTTGTCCAGCTGGGCCACAGGCTTCAGGTCCTCGTCGGAGGGGAAGCCATGGGCGTATGCCCAGTCGGTGGCGAAACGCTTCAGCTCGCAGATGTTCATGGCCTCATCCACAGTGCCGCGGCGGCAGCGCTCCTCACAGGGGTGCGTACACACACGGCCGCAGATGCCGGAGAAGGGGTTATCCCGCAGCATGATCCGGGCAGCGCCCATATAATCGCCGGTGGCGATCAAGCTCATGTAACCGGGGATATTGATGCCGGCGGGACATGTGTTCTCGCAGGGGCTGGACACCAGGTCGCTACAGACGCCGGCTGTGCAGTACTTCTCTACGATGTGCTCCACATACTCCGCACGGAAATATTTCAGGGTGGAGAGCACGGGGTTGGGGGCTGTCTGGCCCAGGCCGCACATGGCGGTGTCCTGGATGATCTTGCCCAGGTGCTCCAGGGTCTCGATGTCTCTGGGCTGGCCTTCTCCGGCCACGATGCGGTTCAAAATCTCCAGCATCCGCTTGGTGCCCACACGGCAGGCGGTACATTTGCCGCAGGATTCCTCCTGGATGAAGTCCAGGTAGAAGCGGGCGGTGTCCACCATGCAGGTGTCCTCGTCCATAACGATGAGGCCGCCGGAGCCCACGATGGAGCCCAAGGCTGCCAGGGACTCATAGTCCAGAGGCGTGTTGATGTTCTCTGCGGTGATACAGCCACCGGAGGGGCCACCGGTCTGGGCGGACTTGAACTTCTTCCCGTTGGGGATGCCGCCGCCGATGGAGTAGATCACCTCGGAGAGAGGCGTGCCCATGGGCACCTCCACCAGGCCGGTGTTGACGATGTTGCCGGAGAGGGCGAACACCTTGGTGCCGGGGCTCTTTTCCGTACCAAACTGGCGGAACCAGTCCGCGCCATTGAGCATGATGGCAGGCACGGTGGCCAGGGTTTCCACGTTGTTGATGATGGTGGGCTTGCCAAAGAGGCCGCTCTGGAAGGGGAAGGGCGGCTTCTGCCGGGGCTCGCCCCGCTGGCCTTCCACGGAGGCCATCAGCGCCGTCTCCTCGCCGCAGACGAAGGCGCCTGCGCCAATGCGGATCTCGATATCGAAGTTAAAGCCGGAGCCTAGGATGTCCTCGCCCAACAGGCCCTCTTCACGGGCCATCTCCAGGGCTGCCTTCAAACGCTCCACGGCGATGGGGTACTCGGCACGGATATACACAACGCCGTGCTGGGCGCCGATGGCGTAACCGCCGATGAGCATACCCTCAATGACGCTGTGGGGGTCGCCTTCAAAGACGGAGCGGTCCATAAAGGCACCGGGGTCGCCCTCGTCGGCGTTACAAATGATGTACTTCTCCTCGCCGGGCTCACGGGCAGCCGCCTCCCACTTCACGCCAGTGGGGAAGCCAGCGCCGCCACGGCCACGCAGGCAGGAGCGCTTCATCTCGTTGACCACCTGGGCACGGTCGCCCTTTTCCAGGATCCGGGCCAGGGCCAGATAGCCGTCCTTGGCCACGTAGCTGTTGATGCAGTTGACGTCGATGAGGCCGCAGTTGCGCAGGGCGATGCGGACCTGATCCCGGAAGAAGGCCACCTCATGGATGTTGGACACCCGCTTGCGCTGGATGCTGTCATAGAAGGTGTAGTCCAGCACCGGCTCACCGCCGATGAAGTGCTTCTGCACCACGTCCTTCACCCGTTCGGGGGTCATCTCAGTATAATAGGTCTCGTCCGGCAGGATGTACACCACGGGGCCCACGGCACAGGTGCCCATACATCCACGCTCGATGACGGCCACCTGGTCGGTCAAGCCGGCTTTTTCCAGCTCTTCCACCATGGCGTCACGAACGTCCTTACAGCCGGAGGACATGCAGCCTGTACCATAGCAGATCATGCACAGGTGGCTGTACTGGCCCATTTTTTCTTCGTATTCCTTTTTCATGACCTCCAGGTCAGCGATACTTCTAATCATGCTCCAGCACCTCCTTCCAATGCTTCCTCAGTGGGGTCGGCATACAGGGACAGGATGCCCCTGAGCTTGGCAGGTGTCACCTGCTTGTAGACGTCGTCGTCCACCATCATGGCGGGGGCTAGGCCGCAAGCGCCGATACAGCGGGCGATCTCAAAGGTAAACTGGCCATCCTCTGTGGTGCCGCCCACGTCCACGTCCAGTTCCCGACGGATGGCCTCCACCACTTTCTTGCCGCCGCGGACATAGCAAGCGGTTCCCTGGCACATCCGGATGGTGTGCTTGCCTCGCTTCTGGGTGGAGAAGAACGAGTAGAAACTCACAACTCCGCTGACCTCAGACAGGGGAAGCTCCATACCGTCTGCAATGAACTCCTGCAACTCCATGGGGAGATAACCAAAAATCTCCTGGGCTGCGTGGAGCACCATGATCAGAGACCCTTCCTTTTCTCTGTACTGCTCGATGACATTGGCCACGGCGTCGTACAGAGCCTTTTCGTCTGCACCACAAGTACGGCAGACAGCATCTGGTCTTTCGTTCATAGTTTTCCTCCTTTTTTCCACAGGCAAATGGATGTATCCCTGCGGAAGTAGTCTTCAGAGCCTACTGCGGCTCAAAATACGATCTCGCCAGTGTATACACGAAGGCATACGGACCTTCGTCACCCATATAAAAAAGCATGGAGCCTCCGCCAAACTTATGGGCAAAGACGGCGGACTCTATTCAAATTTGTAAATGGCCCCATCGTACTGTATTCTATTATAGGTTTCCTTCATGACTTTGTCAATTATAAATATGACCAGAATGCCATTTTCTCGGAGGTGAAAATCATTTGATTGCCACATATCCCGCAGAAAATAGGAGCAATTCCACGAAATATTTCCTTTTTTAGGCAACACATGCAAACCGGGAGCCACCAACTTGCAAATTGGCAGTTCCCGGTCTGCGCAAGGAAAGGATCGCATGATGCCGAAAATAGCAAAAGAAGGCAAAATAAATCTCGATGCAGCCCCTTGGTGCCCCTGGCCCCTGGTTCAGCAGGCAAAGGGCTGGGCGCTGACCGCCTGGGCGGCGCGGGAGAGGGTGTCGGCAAAGGCATCCAAGTCAAAGCTGGGCACTGTGCCAAAAATCTGCTGCAAGCGGGCGTGGAGAGCGATTTGGAACTGTTGCGCCAGTTGTCTCCCCCGCTCCTCCAGATGGATGATCCAAGAGCGCCGGTCATTCACGTCTAGCTCTGTGGTGAGAAAGCCCTTCCTGCGCAGGGATTCCACCATCCGGCAGATGGAGGAAATGGACAGATGCAGGTTGGTGCCCTGGAGCTGTTTCTGGGTCCGGGCATCCGGGTGCATGGCCAAATGGACCAGCACCAGCATCTCGTTCTCCGAGAGCTGCTGCTCCCGCCCAACGGCCGAGAGAACCATACGGTACTGCTCCGTCAGGGTGAAACAGGCATTGACCAGCGTAATAGAACCATCCTCTTCACTCAGCCAGGAACCACTGGAATACATAGGGACCGCCTCCTCCATGGAATGCACAAGGCCCCACCAGAAGAGGGCCACTTTGTTTTCTATAGTGGAATCATACCACAGTTGATGGAGATTTGCAAGATATAAAATTTGTAATTTCATTATTACATCAAATCTTGCTATTTTTGCATTGGAATCTTCATTTATGAATGAAATCCTGCATTTATTTAGAGAGCTTCCCTCCTCCCTTCCGGTACGCGACACAAAAACGTGGTTTCCCCTGCCAGGGAAGCACCCCGGAGAGGAAACCACGTTTCAACGCATATTTTGTTTAAGTGCCCAAATAAGCTGCCTTCACGGATTCATTCACCAGCAGCTCCTTGCCGGGACCGGAGAGGGTAATGCGGCCCGTCTCCATAACGTAGCCCATGTGGGCTGTTTTCAAGGCCATGTTGGCGTTCTGCTCAATGAGGAGGATGGTGACCCCCTTCTTATTGACCTCCTCGATGATGCGGAAAATCTCCCGCACAATCAGCGGAGCCAGACCCAGGGAGGGCTCGTCCATCATCATCACCTTGGGGCGGCTCATCAGGGCCCGGCCTACAGCCAGCATCTGCTGTTCGCCGCCGGAGAGGGTGCCACCCTCCTGCCACTCCCGCTCCCGCAGGCGGGGGAAGAGGTTATAGACCCACTCCAGGTCCTCGGTCAAATCATCCTTACGCAGATATGCCCCCACCCGGAGGTTTTCCTTCACCGTCAGGTCCGGGAAAATGCGGCGGCCTTCCGGCACCAGGGTGATGCCGCGGGAGACGATCTCCGTGGGGTTCTTGCCGGTAATATCCTCCCCCTTGAAGAGGATCTTGCCACTCTTGGGCTTCACCAGGCCGGAGATAGCCCGGAGGGTAGAGCTCTTGCCTGCGCCGTTGGCGCCGATCAGGGTGACGATCTCCCCCTCCGGCACGTCGAAGGAAATGCCCTTGACGGCCTCAATGCCGCCGTAATTCACTTGCAGGTCCTGAATGCTGAGAATCAGTTCACTCATCTTCTACCACCCCCAGATAGGCGTCGATCACGTGCTGGTTGGACTGAATTTCACTGGGCAGGCCCTGGGCAATCAGGCTGCCGAAGTCCAGAACGTAAATGCGGTCGGAAATGTTCATGACCAGGTCCATGTGGTGTTCGATCAGGAAAATGGTCAGCTTGTACTTCTCTCTCACCTGATGGATGAACTCCGCCAGCTCCAGGGTCTCCTGGGGGTTCATACCGGCGGCGGGCTCATCCAGCAGCAAGAGTTTGGGGGAGGTCCCCAGGGCACGGGCGATCTCCAGGCGGCGCTGGAGGCCATAGGGCAGGCTGGTGGCCAAATCATCCCGGTACTGCCAGAGATCCTGCTCCCGCAGGAGGGCTTCCGTCTCCTCCCGCATCCGCAGCTCCTCCTTCCGGTTGGTCCGGAAGGTGGCGGAAAAGACATTTTGCTTGGCCCGCATGTGCTTGGCAGTGATGACGTTGTCATAGACTGTCATGCTCTTCCACAGGCGGATATTTTGGAAGGTCCGGGCAATGCCCAGCTTGGTGATATGGTCCGGGGTGGGAGCCAGGGTGTGTTCGTGGAGGTACAGCTCCCCGTTCTCCCCCTTATAGGATTTTGCCATCTTTCCCCGTGGGTGGTTACAAATCATGGGCTTCCCCATAAAGGATACCCGGCCATTGGTGGGCTGATACACACCGGTGATGACGTTAAAGGCCGTGGTCTTGCCCGCCCCGTTGGGGCCGATGAGGGCCACGATCTCCCCCTCGTTGACCTCCAGGGAGAGGTTGTTGACGGCAACGACGCCGCCAAACTGCATGGTGGCATTCTCCACATGCAGGACATTTTGCCGTTCACTCATTGGGCATCCTCCTCCCCTGCTGCCGCCTGTGCCGCGGCTTTTGCTTCTTTCTTGCCCCGTATCTTACGGATCAGTCCTGAGAAGGACAGCTCTTTGTCTCCCATGATCCCTCGTGAGAAGAAGAGGACGATCACCATGATGACCACGGAGAGGACCACTTTTCTAAAGCCGTCCCGGAAGAAGGGCACGGGGATCTCCCCGCCCACGAAGGGGATGGGGAGGGCGCCACTGTCCAAAAAGCGCAGCCACCACTCGGAGCAGGCAATATACAGGAAGGCCCCAATGCAGCTGCCGGAGATGGAGCCGATGCCGCCGATGACCACGATCAGGAGGATCTCATAGGTCATGGTGGAGCGGAAGAAGTTCGCCTGAACGGTGGTCTGGAACATCGCCAGCAGGGCGCCGCCTACCCCGGCAAAGAAGCTAGAGATCACGAAGGAGAGCATCTTGTGCTTGAAGAGGTTGATACCCATAGCCTCCGCCGCTATCTCGTCGTCCCGGATGGACTTGAAGGCCCGTCCGTAAGAGGAGTTCACCAGCAACACGATGGTCAGGATGCCCAGCATGGCGATGAGGAAGGGGAAAATGGTGTCCAGTTTGATGACAGTGCCTCCCACTTGGAAGCGCATGTTGGCAAAGCTGGTGTATTTCCGCAGCAGGTTGGAGCCGTTGGTGATACGGCCCAGGCCGTTCCACATGAATAGGGCCCGGATGATCTCCGCAAAGCCCAAGGTGGCAATGGCCAGGTAGTCGCTCTTCAGGCGCAGAACAGGGATGCCAATGAGGGCGGCAAAGACCGCCGCCACGACACCGCCGATCATCAGGCAGATAATGGCCCCCAGGAACGCACCGCCGCTCTCTCCCAGCACGTTCCCCAGCACCTGGGGAATGGAGAACTGGATGGCGCCGCCTTCAAAGTACTGGTACACTGCCTCATGCTGCTCTGCGGGGATGGCAAAGATGGCGTAGGAATAGGCACCGATGAGCATAAAGCCCGCCTGGCCCAGAGAAAACAGCCCTGTGAACCCGTTGAGCAGGTTCATGGACACGCACACCAGGGCATAGATGGCCCCCTTTTGCAGCACGGGGATCAGCATGGTGGTGGTGGAATTCACGGGGAGCACATTGTCCAGGAGATAAAGCAGCACATATAGTGCGGCAATGAGGACAACGGCAATGAGATTCCCAATTTTCTTTTCGGCAGGGACTGCCGCTTGTAATTTCTTTCCCATACTGCGCACCTCACACCTTATCCGTGGCCTTCTCGCCAAAGATGCCCGTGGGCTTGACCAGAAGAATCACGATCAGGAGAACGAAGGTGAAGGCGTCGGAGAAGGCCGTCCACCCCATCCCTTTGATGATGTTCTCGCAAATGCCGATAATGAACGCACCGATGACCGCGCCAGGCACGGAGCCGATGCCGCCAAACACCGCCGCCACGAAGGCCTTCAGCCCCGGCATGGCGCCGGAGGTGGGAATGACGGAGGCGTAGTTGGAAAAGTACAACAGGGATCCGATGGCCGCCAGGAAGCAGCCGATCACGAAGGTCAGGCTGATGACGTTGTTGATCTTGATGCCCATGAGCTCACTGGTCTCGAAGTCCTTGGACACCGCCCGCATAGCCATGCCCACCTTGGTGTAACGGATGAGCAAAACCAGGGCCACCACCAGCACGATGGTGAGGATGGGGGTGACCAGGGTGACCATCTTGGTGGAGCCGGAGCCGATCACCACTTGCTTTGTCAGCGCAGGAATCTCCGGGTAGATCTGGGGCAGGCCGCCGGTAAAATACAGGGCGCAGTTTTGCAGCAGATAGGAAACACCGATGGCGGAGATCATCACCGACATACGGGGCGCGGAACGCAGGGGTTTGTAGGCTACCTTTTCAATGAGGACGCCCAACAACACCGTCGCCACCACCACCAGGACAATGGAGACGTAGATGGGCAGAGACGCCGTGGCATAGACCATAATCAGGCCCGCCACCATGAACACATCGCCGTGGGCGAAGTTGATCAGGCGGAGGATACCATAGACCATGGTGTAGCCAATGGCAATGAGCGCATACTGCCCGCCGACGGAAATGCCGGCCAGGAGGTATGGCAAATTGTTTGAAATAAATTCAGACATAGGCTTCTCCTTCTCTTTTCTTCTGTAGGAACGGGAGCGGAAAGCATCCATCCATTTCACGGGATGCTCTCGTGGAGTGCATGGATGCATTCCCTGCCCTGGTCAAAAAAGGTCGAACATCTAGGTACCAATCGTGGCGGGAGCACAAGGTACCCCCGCCACGATTGAAAGACAATGCAATGGCTATGTTTACAAGGGTCAGTCAGCGTTGGCTTCCTGCACCTTAGCCAGGTCCCAAACACCGGTCTCGGAGTTGTTCACCTTGATGTAAGCCATGTGACGGTCAGCATCGCCCACTTCGTTGAAGACGATCTCACCGGAGATGCCGGTATACTTGACGTTGGGCAGAGCAGCCATCACGTCAGCAGGGTCAGTGGAGCCCGCAGTTTTCAGGGCCTCCAGCGCGGTAAAGTAGGCATCATACCCCATGACGGACACAGCAGCGATCATGTCGTTGCCACCGTTGTTGTTCTTGTTGGCGGTGTCAGAGTTGATCCACTCTTTGAAGCCAGCCTCGAACTCAGCGTCGCCGCCCTCAGCATAGAAGGTGGAGACATAGACCTGGATGTTCTTACCCTGGGCCATGGCAACCACGGTGTTGCTGTCCCAGGTGTCGCCGGCCAGGATGGGCTGGGTGATGTTCTGGGCAGCGGCCTGCTCAATGATCAACTGAGCATAGCTGATGGAGCAGGGAGCAAAGATCACGTCAGCGCCCTGGTTCTTGGCGTTGGTCAGGTAGGAGTTGAAGTCGGAGTTGCCTTCGGGGAAGGCGTCCACGATGCACTCGATGCCCAGGTTGGTCTCGGCCTCATCCTTGAAGTAGTTGATCAGACCCTGGTCATAGTCGTTGCCCAGCTGGCCCAGACAGTAGACCTTCTTGGCATTCAGCTCATCCTTGGCGAAGTTGGCCAGGACGGGGCCCTGGAAGGGCTCGATGAAGCAGATGCGGAAGTAGTGGTCGTTGCCCTGGGTGACCTGGGGGTTGGTGCAGGACACGCCAACGGCGGGCACGCCAGCATTGGCGAAGGTGTCGGAAGCGGCGATGGAGACGCCGGAGCCATAGGAGCCCAGGATGATGGAGGGCTTCTTTGCAATCAGGGTGTTGGCAGCGGACACGGCCTTGTCGTTGGAGGACTCGTTGTCCACGACCTCAAGCTTGACGTTGTAGGTCTTGCCGTCGATTTCCACGGTGGGCTCGATGGAGTTGGCATACTGCATGCCGAGAACTTCCTGCTTGCCGCCTGCGCCGTTGTCGCCGGACATGGGCTCATACACGCCGATGACGATGGTGTCGCCGGATGCAGTGGCGTCCGCGTCTGCGTCTGCGTCAGTGCCGGTGTCGCCGCAGGCACACAGGGCGAGAGCCATGCAGCCGGCCAGCAGAAGTGCGAGAATCTTCTTCATGTTTTAACCTCCTTAAATTCCGCCGAAGGTGTCCGTACGATACGGACATCTGTTTTCCTTCAGCTACGCCTAATAGTTTACTATAATTTCAACATTTTTGCAACGTCTTTTCTAAATTTTTGAAGCGTTTTTTCGTTTGCGCCCCTGCTGTTTATCGCAAAAGCCGCCAAAATTGGCGGCTTTTACAGGAATGATTTGTCACTTTACTGCAACAGCTTCAATCTCCACCAGGGCATCCTTGGGCAACTGGGCCACGGCAAAGCAGGAGCGGGCGGGGGTATGGTCCCCAAAATATTGGGCGTAAATCTCGTTGAACAGGGAGAAGTCCTCCATGGTCTTGAGATAGCAGGTGGTCTTGACCACGTTGTGTAAGTCCAGCCCGGCCGCTTTCAAAACAGCGGTGAGGTTCTCCAGGGCCTGGACGGTCTGGGTGGCGGTGTTGTGGGCCAGGGCCCCGGTGTCGGGGATGATGCCCAGTTGGCCGGAGGTGAACACGAAGTCCCCTGCCGCCACGGCCTGGGCATAGGGGCCAATGGCCGCGGGTGCTTTGTCGGTGTGCAAAATTTCCATGATGGTCTGCATCCTTTCTCTGAAAAAAATTGATGGCTGTTGTCAGTGTAATGCTTCCAAGGCGGCGGTCAACTGCTCCGCCGCCTGCCGGATGGTCTCTTGGGGGGCGGCCAGGTTCAGGCGGATATGGGTATCCCCCTTCTCCCCTTCCGGGTAGAACCAGTGGCCATAGTCCGGGGCGATGCGGCAGTCCTGCTCCATGAAGTCGTGGAGCCGTCCCCGGTCCACCCGCTTCCCCAGGTCGATCCACAGGAGATATGTCCCCTCTAGGGGGGAGACCGTGAGTTCCGGGAAGCGGGACAGGGCTTTCTTCATCATCTGGTAGTTGGCAGAAACCTCTGCCAGGACAGCGTCCAGCCAGGCGTCCCCACCCTGGAAGGCCGCAGCCACGGCGATGTAATCCAGGGTGCTGCCCTCCCCGGTTCCCAGGCTCTGTTCAAAACGGTCAAAGCGGGCGCGCTGCTCCGCCTCTGGGAGCACCAGGATGGCGTTCTTCATCCCCGCCAGGTTGAAGGTCTTGCTGGCGGAGAAGAGGGTCACTGGTCTCCCCGCCCCTTTCCAGAGGCTGGCAGCGGAGATATGGCAGTGTCCCGGCTGAATCAGGTCGTGGTGGATCTCGTCGGCAAAGACCTGGACGCCGTGGCGCTGGCAGCAGTCCAGCATTCCCTCCAGCTCCTCCTGGGTCCAGACCCGGCCCACAGGGTTGTGGGGCGAGCAGAGGATAAACGCCTTTACGTTCTCCTCTACGATCTTCCGCTCAAACTCCGCCAGGTCGATGGTATACACCCCCGCCTTCTCCTGTAACGGCGCATACACCCCTCGCCGCCCGGTATCCCCGATGATACGGTAGAAGGGCATATACACAGGCGTTTGAATGAGGACTGCGTCCCCCGGCTCCGTCAGGGCCTGAAGCAGGTGAAAGAGCCCTGTCACCACACTGGGGGCGTTGCGGATCCACTCCCGTTGGAGTTGGGTTCCGTGGCGGCGCTGCTCCCAGCCTAAAATGCTCTCATAATACCTGTCAGGAATCACATAGTAGCCAAAGGCCCCGTGGTCTACCGCCCGGTGCAGGGCCTCCCGGACACAGGCGGGCACCTTAAAGTCCATGTCCGCCACCCACAGAGGCAGCAGATCCTCCCGGTCAAAGAGACCGGCAAGGCCATCCCACTTCTCACAATCGGTGCCCCGGCGGTCTGGCAGGCCGATCTCTTCCCGCAGTTTCTCATCCATACCATCGTCCACTCCTTTCCGCCCATTCTACTCCACCCATCCCCCGGTGGCAAGGGGCATTCTCCCCCGGCGCAAAACCTTGGACAGGCAGACAAAAGCCTCCCTGCTCTCCCCTTCCCTTTCCTCGATATTGACGAGAGAAATCTGCCGTTTCTCGCCCCGATTCCTCTTGCTTGTCCCCAAAGTCCTATGCTACAATAGAAAAAACGTAGCAAAATCCACCATGTTTACCAATGAAGGAGGGCTTACCGAATGAACTATACCTTTGGGCTCATCGGGTCCGGCAACATGGGCGGTGCCATTGCCCGCGCCGCCAGCCGTTCTGTGCAGGACGGCATCCTCTCTGACCACGACCAGGAGAAGGCCAAGGCCCTGGCCGTCCAGCTGCACTTCTCCGCCGGAGATAGTCAGGAAGCAGCAAAAGAGAGCCGCTATCTCTTCCTGGGCGTCAAACCCCACCTGATGGCCACCGTATTGGAGGGCATTGCCCCTGCCCTGGAACAGCGGGAGACCCCTCCCATCCTGGTCTCCATGGCTGCGGGCCTCACCATTGCCCAGCTCCAGGCCATGGCCGGGAAGGCCTATCCCGTCATCCGCATCATGCCCAACACCCCGGTGTCCGTGGGCCAGGGGGTCATCCTCTACACCGCCAGCCCGGAGGCAACCCCGGACATGGTGGAGGGCTTCCGCTCCATCCTCTCCCAGTCCGGCAAGCTCTACCCCATTGAGGAATCCCTCATGGATGTGGGGGCCGCCGTATCCGGCTGCGGGCCGGCCTATGCCTATCTGGTGATGGACGCCCTGGCGGACGGGGGCGTGGCCTGTGGCCTTCCCCGCCCCGACGCCATCCGCTACGCTGCCCAGACCCTTCTGGGGGCTGCCCAGATGGTGCTGGAAACTGGCAAGCATCCGGACCAGTTGAAAAACGAGGTGTGCAGCCCCGGCGGCAGCACCATCCAGGGGGTGCGCACCCTGGAGCAGCGGGGCGTCCGGGCCGCCATGATGGATGCCGTCATCGCCGCCTGTGAAAAAAATGCTGCCCTGGGTGGATGAAAACCACATATAAAAGGCAACCGCGACAGGGGGAGGGAATCCCTGTCGCGGTGCCTTTTGTCCTATATGCCCTCAGACAAACCGCCTTTGGGCTTATGACTGTTTTCCAATTGCCGCCAGAGACGCCGGGCCAGCACCCCGCATAAAACGCCTACGAGGATGCCGCCCAACACATCCGTTGGGTAATGGACATAGAGATACAATCGAGAAAATGCGATCAGTGCCGCCAGCACCAGCGTTGCCCAGCGCCCCTCCCAGCGGTTCAGCAGCAGCACCGTGGCCGCCGCGAAGGAGGCCGAGCTGTGCCCCGATGGGAAGGATGGGTCCAGAGGCGCCGGGATGAGCAGCGCCACCGTCTCTTTCAACTCAAAGGGACGCATCCGTCCCACGGCGTTTTTCAACACCAGGTTGCAAATCAGCAAGCTGAAGAGCAGCGCCACCAAGACCTGCACGCCTACCCCCCGGTCCTTCCGATAAAAGAACAGCAGTAGGAGCCCCAACAGGATCCAAACTTCTCCCCGGTCCGTGAGGCGGGAGAGCCAGGGCATCACATGATCCAAAAAAACTGTGTGGAGATGCTGGGCGATCCAGTCCAGCACGCCCAATTCCGCTGTGGAGAGTGCCACCATAGGCCCGCCCCCTTTCCTGCTTGTCTGCATATTGTAACACGCCCAGCAGGAGAGGGCAAGAGGTTTTAGTCGGAGATGTCCGGCAGGGCCAGGATCGCCTGGGTGGTGCGCTCCGCCATCTCCTCCGCCCAGGAGAAATCCACATGGGGCCGGTAAAGGGCCTCCAGCCGGTCATGGAGGTCCTTTGCCTGGGCCAGATGCTCCATGCCTTCCGCCAAAAGTCCCTCTGCCACCCGGTTGGACAGGCGCAGGAAGCTCTTCCCCTCCTGCCACAGATCCTTCTCCACCAGGCTCTCCGTGCGGATGGCCCGGAAGCCCTCCATCTTCCCCATCCCGGTGACAAACCCCAGGGCCAGGTCCGGGACCAGCAGGTGCTCCAGGTGGGTGGGCTGCTCTGGCGAGGGACAGGCGTAGACATCATAGCCGCTCTCCAGAAAACGGGCCTCCAAATGGGCCAGGAGGACCCCGGCCAGTCCACAGTCGTCCTGGATGGTGTAGCCGTGGTCGCAGAGGAGCTCCACTGTGTCGGTGAGCAGCAGCCTCCCCTGGCAGGTGACGCCGCTCAAAAAACGGCGGTGGCGGCGGCCGTTCCTTCCCCGGCTGCTTTTGAGCTCCCGTGCCAGAAGGTTTTCCCCCCGCTTCACCGTCTTGGTCAGGGTCTCCTCTGAGTGCATGGAATGGCAGCCCCGGCGCCGGCTCTCCTGGGCAGCGCGAATGCAACGGTAGGCAGCGGGATAACAGGCCTGATAGGCCCGCACCGCCTCTACCACCTGCTGGCGCAAGGGAAAGAGTGCCTCTGTGTCATATCCACGTCCCAGGTCGATGTAATGGCCGGTGGCGCCGGTATAGGCAGGGTCCACCACATGGGGCGAAGTCCCGTCCACCATGGCCACCCCTTTCCCAGGGATCAAAATGCCATCCAGGGAATCCGGGTCCCCGGAGCAGCGGATGTACTCCACAGAATATCCTTCTGATTCCATTGTCTGTGCCACCCGTCCCATGAGGGTGGACTTGCCGCAGCCTGCACCTCCTTTGAGCACATAAAACGCCTGCATGGCTCCTTGGTCGATCCACTGGTCATACAGCGACGCAAAGCCGTCTGCACTGTTGGCACCCAGGAAAAATTGGAGTCGGCGGTTCAACTCTATCATACGATCTCCTCCTAACATAACATGGTTCTTTTTTATCGTATGTAGAAACCCCGCCATCGGTCACCGACCAGGGCTCAGAGCCAATCGTCTACCACGTCGCGCAGTGTACAGGGCGTGACACCCCCTTGCAGAAGCATCTGCGCCAACGCTTGGATGCGTTCCGGAAAAATGGTAATGTCCGGCACCTCCTCATTCTCCCCGCTATCCAGGTCCGTAATGCGAATCCCATAACTCTCGCAGCACACCGGAGGGGGAACATCGCGAACCAAAATTTGGTAGAGGCAGATCATCCGGCCTCCAGAAGAGGTACTTTGCTCTACTTGACCAATTGAAAATTCTCTCATAGGGCTTTCCTCCGATTTGTTGTGTCGTTGGCTTTATCAATTTGTAACTAATTTGTAGCTTTATTTTAACGTCAAACCCTCTATTTGAAAAGGATTTTCGTTTGACGGATTTCAAGGTTTTTCCACAGCATTCGCAAGATTGCCGCAAAAAGGAACAGGATTCCATAAAGCTTTCCCTCATTGTGTCGAAATTTTCTCTCCATTTCCCGCGTATTTTCCGCCTTTGCGTATGGTTTCCGCACACACTGAAAAAATTTCTCCTCTTTTCCGTATTTTGACTTGACAAGGCCGAGCTCCCGTGGTATTATAACTCTTGCATCTAGCCGGGGCACTTCAATACGGAGAGATGTCCGAGCGGTTTAAGGAGCCGGTCTTGAAAACCGGTGACCCGAAAGGGCCGTGGGTTCGAATCCCACTCTCTCCGCCAATTTTAATTTTCCACTGATTTGGAACTTGGAGAAGTACCCAAGTGGCCGAAGGGGCTCCCCTGCTAAGGGAGTAGGGCGTGTTGAGCGTCGCGAGAGTTCAAATCTCTCCTTCTCCGCCAAAAGACCGAAAACACCTGATTTTGTGTGTTTTCGGTCTTTTTCTTTTGAAATCTCCTGTTTTGAGCGTTTTCCATTTTTTGTATTCTTCCTATGGATTTTTGTAAAAATAATGTGGCGCAATCGTGTAGTTAGCGCGGTAGTTAGCATTTTCCAACTCAAAACCGCAAAGCAGCCCAACTGGATCAGTCCTAGTTGGGCTGCTTTGCGTATCCCTCATAGTCCCTCTTTAGCCCACTATCACAGCCTCCGAAATGCCAGTCGGTTTGGCCTCACTCGCTGTCTCCGGTCAAGCTATCTATTACAGATTTATACAACCTTTTCATGTCATCTGACCACTCATCTGGGGGCGCTGGTATCTCCACGGCCGCTCTAGGCCGTTTCATGTAGTCCTTCTTGCAATTCGAATGATATTCGTTTTGTGGTTCGATCCTTTTGTAGCGATTACAGTGTTTCGGCTTATCATATAATGTAGTAAACTCGCTGCATCTTACCCATCCTGTCGAATCGACCGTTCTCATTTTTACACAATTTTCGCAGTCGCTTTTTCCAAGGATGTAGAGATCTGTTTTCTTCTCTTTTTTCGTCTGTTCCCGATATCCTCCCAGAAAAAATCCAACTGCCAAGCCAAATAAAAAGGAAATAAAACCAAATAACAAAATCAATCTTTCGCCCCCTCTCGCTCTAGCTCATCCTCGCAGCTCTCCGGCATCGACTAGCCGTTTCACTTGATTTTTACAATGTGTTTGGGATTCTAAGCAAACTGCCTCGCTTCGCAGCCACTCAAGATAATGCTTTTTGCAATCCGGTTCCCACGCATTGTTACGTCGGCATCGGTCAAAGTTGTTGCAACAGGCTTCACAGGGATTGTCATGTACCGCCTGCAAAAACTCTGCCAGCTCCCGTTCCTGCAAGGTGCGGATTCTTTCTGCGTTAGTCATGTAGTTTCCTCCTTCGGCGGTTTTGGGAGCGGCATCCAATATCGAGCTTCAAACGGACACTGTTCCCCATCGAAATTATTCCATCTGTCCCCATCCATCCAACAAAATATGGGAGCACACTCAAAAATTCTTGATTGGTTTCATGTCCCCTCCTCTTCCAACGTCATCTGCTTAAACTCCGGCGTGGTGGCGGCGATCCGGTCCGTGGCCATTTCCCAATAGTCCGGCTTGATCTCCACGCCCACGAAATTCCGCCACAGGCGCTTGGCCACCACGCCGGTGGTCCCGCTCCCGGCGAACGGGTCTAGGACAGTTCCGCCCTCCGGGCACCCGGCCAATATACACGGCTCTACCAATCCATCCGGGAATACGGAGAAGTGTGCTCCCTTAAATCCACCTGTGCTGACCGACCAGACATCTCGCTTGTTCCGCCCCTTTGGATTTAGCGGTAGCCCGGCAAAATTTCCTTTCTGCGCAAGGTGTCCATCGTTTACATCAAAACTTGATGATGTTCCGGGTCGATAGCTTCTCCGTTCCCCAGCTCTCGGTGGCGTAGAAAACGGTTCTCTAATAGCATCTGCATCAAAGTAGTAACGGTCCGTCTTCGATAACAGAAAGATGTATTCATGGCTTTTTGTGCATCGGTCCTTGACGCTCTCCGGCATGGCGTTGGGTTTGTTCCATATAATATCCTGCCGCAGATACCACCCATCCGCCCGCAGGGCAAAGGCCAAAAGCCACGGGATTCCCATCAAGTCCTTGCACTTGTAACCGCCTGGCAGTTCTTTTCTAGTGTGTCCGTGGGCGTTCCTGGTGTTGGTCGGCGGCTGCGGCCCGGACCTGGTGGCGTAGCTGTCCCCGATGTTTACCCACAGCGTCCCGTCCTGGCGCAAAACCCGCCGAACCTCCCGGAACACGTCCACCAACTTGGCTATGTACTCCTCCGGCGTTTCCTCCATACCAATCTGTCCGGTGACCCCATAATCCCGCAGATTGTAATAGGGCGGTGAGGTCACGCAGGTGTGGACGCTTTCCGTCTCCAGGGTCCGCATCAGCTCCGGCGCATCACCAAGGAGGATCGTTTCCATCGCTCTAATCCCCTCCTCCTTTCTGCTGCCGCACAGCCTGCCATTTACAGCGCAGATGGCGGCTTTTTATTTTGATTCCTCCGGGTTTGCTTCCCGCTCTGCTCTCGTCATAAAATCACATCCCTTCTATCCTCATCATACTGGAGTGTGCAAATGGATTTTTATCGGCGCTCAACTATGGCTCACCTAGCACTCATGTGCAGATTAGGAAGGGCGCAGGTGTTTGTCGTGGTAGTAGCGGCGGCGGTGCATGTTGGGTCTGGGAGGAAGGCGTGGGGTTATTGATGGAAGGACGGGAACGTGGGGGGAGGGGGAAGAGCTACTAGGCGTGGGGGGGAGAAAATAGCAACTTGGAACTGTAAACCAGGGGGTGTTTTGTCAACTTTTTCCTCTCTCCCCCTCTCATCAATTCCAAAATAAGGTAAAAAAGCCGTTTAATGTTGTGGTTACTAATAGTAATCGAAACATTAAACGACCTTTTGTTGCATTTGCAACAGTTTTGGTTGTGTATATGCTTGACGCCCCAGTCTCAGCCATTGGGCGCAGTTCCCCCCTCAATGCAAGATGGATTTTCCCGCCGCTGAACAACAACGCCGCGGCGACTCTTCCCTCCCCTCCCCCGCCTTCTCCCCGCCCTCCCTGCACTCCCAGCCCTGGCCCTGGCACTCCTTCCCCTCCCGCCACTTTGATTTGCCCTGCGTTGGTCTATCCACCTTGGCTTGTGGCCCTTCATCCTCTCCTTGGGTTCCCGTTACTTTCCACCTTTTCCGGCCTTGCCCATGTTGTTGTTTGGTGCGTGTTGTTATTTTATGGATTGATACTGGAGTAAAACGGGCGCGCAATTAACGCGCACGTACACGCGCGCGTATAGGGCCAGAATCCCTTCCCATGCCCCTGACACCTCGCATAATCGCCCGCAAGGCAAGCCAAGCCCCGACAGAGGGTCAGAGTATCTTTACACGGGCAAGACGTCCTCCTGGTGGCTCTGGGGCCTGCCTCTATTCTCCGCAGTACAGACACGTTTCCCCGCCTGCGCTCATCTAGGCGGCGTCAATAGGCAGGAAGATCGGGAGGGCAACGCAAATCCTTTCATAAGACAAGGCCAGAGGAGTGATTCCTCTGGCCTTGTGTGTACTCTGGGTCGTTGTCAACGCCCGGCAGGTTGTAAACCATGTTTTTAGCCTTGCATCTCATTTGAGTGTCCCCACATTGACACACCGCTCAATTCCGCGGGCCGCATCCCGCACTTGGGCCTCTGGATCATAAAAATCGCCCCGATAGGATGCCCAATCATTGGCTTGCTCAATGCAGTAGTCTACATCCTCAACTTTGTGGGCCTCACCGTCGATGGCGCCTACCCAAACCAGAGGGAGGTTGCCGACCTCAAAAAAGTCGTTGCTCCAATCAGGCGTGTACTCGCTCCCGTCCCACTCGTTGATCGTGATCTCTGCGGTCCTTGTCCCGTCAGTAAGTCTCGTCATCTTGATCCCCCCTTGTCTTATCTATTGTTTTTGTCGGCATAGTCTTGCCCCTCCAATCTCCTTTTTGTGGCCTCTGCCTCCTCCTGCGACAGGAAAAGCCCAATATACTTGCCATTGTGTACCACTTGCCATTTGTTGGAGTTGCGGTGGTAGCTAACACCCGTCAAATCGGATTGAGGCAAGCCACTGATGTACCGCTCGTGAGACGGTGGGCTTTTGCGCCTGCCTCTTTTATAATCTACCATCCCCTGGACGATCCTGGCATACTCGCGGGCGCACTCCGGACTACAGGTCACAGTTGGGCTAGTTGATGTGTATGGCTTGCCACAATAGGCGCAAATCGCGCTATCGACCTTTAGCTCTTTTTTTCGGGCTGCAAACTCGTCTCTGTGTTGGGCTGCTCTCTCCCGCTTTTGGGGGAGGATGACTTGACGGACGGCCTCAGCAGCGCAAGACGGACAGTATTTTTGCAGTCCACTCTCAACGACATATTCCCCCCCGCACACTTGGCAGATATCTACACTGCCTAGAGGACGTGTGTTTCCCGCAGCTTTCCGCTGAGCGTACTCCCTTGCGCTCCGCTTGGCGCGCTCTTTCCGGCATTCTGTGCAATATTTGGCCCTGGGGCCGCCCGGAAATGTCGCGCCACAGACAACACACTTGCGGAGTCGCATAACGGAAGCAACGTAGGCTTGTTTGCGGCAATCAGGGCAGAGGCGTTGCTCACCGCTGCCCTGGAACTCCTTGCCGCATGATTTGCACTTACGCATTCTCATTTCTGCCACCTCGCAGTTGCAGGTTTTTGTCAGGCGTTAACCCAGCGCTCCCCATAAGCTCTTGTGGCCACTGGGATTGCTCCGAAAGCAGGGGCATATCCCTCGCCATAAAAGTTGTTGATAGGCTCTACATCCTCGGCCCGATAAATGGCCGGATAGTGCCAACCCTGCCAGTTGTCCCAATACTCGACATTGGCAGTGGCGATCCGCTTTGCGCCGACCAGCGTGTCAGCCTCACCATAAGCGTAAGACTGGTATTGCCCCCCTATAACGACATACTTTTTCATGATATTCCCTTTCCGGCCTGCGGCCTGTCGTGTTGTTCGACTATGGTTGTATTATACACCACAAAAGGTGTATAATCAATAGGCAAAAGCAACAAATACCACAAGCTCTTTTTATACACTTTATATGGTGTTTATCCCTTACCCTCGTTGCTTGTTGCAACATACTCCAACAGGTCCCCTGGCTGGCAGTCGAGGGCACAGCAAAGGCGATCAATGGTACTCAACGTGAGATTAGGGACCTTGCCTTCCCGCAAGGCTTGTAACGCACTTTCTCCCAAGAGTTTTTCCCGTCGGATACGGTAGGTTGTATAGCCATTTTGTTTAAGTTTCTCATTTAATTTATCACAAATAATTGCCATATACAGCGCCCCCTTTTCTCCCTATTCTATTCTTTTTTATACACCACGTAAAGTGTCTATTTTGCACAAAATTAAGCACTATATACAGTGTATATTGCCTATTGATTATACACCTTTTGTGGTGTATAATACAACCATAGTCGAACAACACGACAGGCCGCAGGCCGGAAAGG
>CAJTQP010000014.1 GCA_910578575.1 uncultured Oscillospiraceae bacterium | reverse complement strand
TAAGTTGGTGTTGATTGCGGTGAGGGTCCACCCGTTCCCATCCCGAACACGGAAGTTAAGCTCACTCGCGCCGAAAATACTTGTTTGGAGACGAACCGGGAAAATAGGTAACGCCAACACAGAAAAGCAGAGTGGTCGAGAGACTGCCCTGCTTTTTTGCAATTTGGAATGTTTAGACAGGAGGAACTACCATGGAAATGAGACGGAAGGAATTGGCGGTCACAGACCCGAAGGAATTGGACGAAATCATCCTGAGCTGCGATTGCCTGCGTCTGGCCCTGCCTGATGGGGACTACCCCTACATCGTCCCCCTGAACTTTGGCTACTCCCGCCAGAATGGCCAGACAAAATTCTACATCCATAGCGCCGGCGCGGGGAAAAAGATCGACTTGATGCGCAGCGTGAAGCGGGGCAGCTTCGAGTTGGACACCCAGCACCGCCTGAAAACCGGAGAACAGGCCTGCAATTACGCCATGGCCTACCGCAGCGTCACCGGCCGCTGCCAAATCGCAGAGCTGACCACAGCAGAGGAAAAAGCGGCAGGCTTGCAGGTCATTATGTCCCACTACTCTGAGCGGTCAGATTGGACATTCTCCCCGGCAACCCTGGAAAAAACCTGCGTGTTCTGCCTGACTGTGTCAGAGCTCAACGGAAGAAAGCATGATTAACACAAAAAGTGTCGCCCTCATTTCTGAGTGCGACACTTTTTTGCGTACAGTTCAAAGTTGTCGAAGATAGGCCAGCAGAGGCTGGATATATTCCGGGGACTTGTGGTCAAAGGAGTGGGCAATGGCCTCCTCAAACAGTAGGTCCTCTGGCGTTTTGTCCTTCTTTTTCTTCATCATGGTTGCCGCCATCTTCATCATCAGCCTGTCAGGCAGGGACATCTTCTCGTAGTTTAAGCCGCTCTGCATATAAAAGTGTGGAAGCGAGGACAATTCCTCTGGCGTAAGATTGTTGGCCCAGAACTTGTCCACAATGGCCGTTGCGGCGTTGGGCGTGGCACCGGTGACGAAAAGAATCAGCTCCTGCACGCCGCTCTGCTTCACCAGCGCCTTCGCTTTATCAAAGCTGTCGATGTGCTCGGCATGGGCCCGACTGCCGAAAATTACCGTGTCGTAGTGAGACAGTCCCTCCGCTGTGGCTTCTTTGAGGGGGAGCAGAGGGCAGGAGAGGGCGGCGGCAAGCTGCTCCGCGTACCACTTGGTAAAACCGGTGCTGCTTTTGTAGACGATGATGATGTTACGGTCCATGAGGGATATCCTCCTTTTTGTGGTGGGGTCAGGTCCCGCTGGCCTCCTTGCTGCCATGGAGCAGGTCGGCTACGGTGGCAATGGCTACATAGGCGTTGCCGTCGATTTCCCGAACCATAGCCTTGATCTTGACGATTTGAAAGCGGTTGGCGACCACGTAAAGCATGGTCCGGGGCTTTTTGGAATAAAAGCCGTGGGCGTCGATCATGGTAATGCCAATCTTAAACTCATCGGAGATGGCTTTGGCCACTTTATCAGGCTTTGTGGTGATGATGGTGGCGGATTTGGAGCTGTCCAGCCCGTCCACAATAAAGTCGACGGTTTTGGAGGCGGCGGCGTAGGTAACGATGGAGTACAGGGGCAGGACCCAACTGCCCAGGATGATACCACATACAATGTAGAGCAGCACGTTGTAAATCAACATGAAGGTCCCTACAGAGATGCCCAAGCCCTTGGCGAACACCACGGCGATTACCTCCATGCCGTCCATGGCCCCGCCGTAACGGATGGCTAAGCCACTGCCAATGCCGGAAATCAAACCGCCGAAGAGGGCGCAGAGAAAGAGGTCTGTGCCAGCCAGTGGGGAGGCAATGCTCACATCGACCGGCAAAACGTCGGTGATGAGATAGGCGCACAGGGCGTAGATACACACCGCGAAAATGGCGTAGACAGAGAACACCACCCCTTGGCGCTTGAGGCCATACAGCAGAAGGGGGACGTTCAACACCACCAGAAAGAAGGAGAGGGTCAGGTACTCCGGGGTGAGTTGGGAGAGGAGAATGGAAGTGCCAGAGATGCCGCTGTCGTAGAGCTGGACCGGGGCGATGAAAATGGTGACCCCGATGGCGTTGATGATGCCCGCCAACAGCAGTAGGAAAAAGTTGAGGGCTTTGAACTGGCGAATGGTTGCAAGAATACGGGTTTTTGTGTTGCGCAAAATAGAGATTCCTCCTGGTAAACGGGGACAAACAGGGTTTGCCGGGGGGTGAACGTTGTTATAACGATTATAACATAGGGAGAAATCCATTGCAAGGGCGGGGCTTAGCCCATCATGCCTCCCCCAACAGGGCTTGGAGATCCCCTGCCTGGATGGCCGGGAGCATCCGGGCTAGGGTTTCCTTCGGCCAGTTCCACCATTGGAGCTGAAGAAGCTGGGCAATGCTTGCCTCGTCATAGCGCTTCCGAATGGGCCGGGCGGGTACCCCGCCTACGATGGTGTAAGGCGGCACGTCCTGGGTGACCACGGCGCGGGCGGCGATGATGGCCCCGTCCCCGATGGTGACGCCGGAGAGGATCACCGCCTCATAGCCGATCCACACGTCGTTGCCGATGGTGATGTCCCCGCGGTTCTCCCAGGCCTGGGTGAGCTGGTGCCAGGGCTGGCCCCACTCCTCATAGAAGAGGGGGAAGGGGTAGGTGGAGAGGGAGGAAAGGCTGTGGTTGGCGCTGGTGAAAAGGAATTTTGCCCCACAGGCAATGGAGCAAAAGCGCCCGATGCGCAGCTTGTCCCCGTTGATGGGGTAGTGGTAGAGCACATTGTTCTCCTGGAAGCCCCTGGGGTCGTGGACGAAATCGTGGTACATGGTATAGTCCCCCACTTGGATGCTGGGGTCAGTGATGACGCTTTGGAGATAGACCGTCTGCCGGTCGTCAGAGCGGGGATAGATTCGTTTGGGATTTGCCATGGTATGGCCTCCTGTTCTTTTTGGGATGAGAACAGTGTACCCCCGGAGGCAGCGGGGACGCAATCCACCAAACATGACGGAAAGGAAAAGGGGACTGCCGGATGGGCAGCCCCCTGAGGTTATTTCTGGTAGACGATTTTCCGGATGGCGGAGACGGAGAGGTGGTATGCCTGGGCCAGGGCTTCCAGAGAAGTACCCCGGCGGCGCGCCTCCCGGATGGCTTCGTTGCGCCGGTCCAGCTCCTGCCGGTAGCCGGAGACCTCCCCCCAAGCCTTACGGGCTGTCCCCTTGGCGGGGACGTAGAGGTAGCCCCCTTGGACATAGCCTTGCAGCTCCTGCAACAGGGCGGCGGGGAGGAGGGCGGCGGCGTTGTGATGTTTCATGGCTTCCTCCTTACGATGGGGTTTCAGGAACGCCAGAAACTGGGCGCGACCGAAGGGGTCAAAGGGCCCCGGCCCTGCTCCACGCAGGGGTCGCGCCGGTCACTGGCTGTGCGTGGAGCGAAACATCGCATTTGCGTTTCTCATTCTGACACATAGGGTACCTCCTTTGGGGTCAGGGGGTTAGATGTTCTGATAAAAAAGCCCGTGTTGGGTGCAGTACCACAGGAGTTTTCCGTGGGAAGCGGCGGGCAGGCGGACTTGCAGGTCCCACTCCGGGTAGAGCTTTTGCAAAACCATGCTGTCCCCCGTGAGCAGCGCCACGAAGGAGATGGAATGCCCCTTCTCCATGGGGTGGTGGGTGGTGAGGAACCGTTCCCCGTCCACAGGTTCTATGGAAAGGGCGTGGTCCTCCTCTGCTTTTTGGGGCTGGAGCGGGCTGAGCTTCTTCCCGCAGCAGGAGAGGGTGGGCTCTGCCATGGCGGTGACCAGGTTGCCGCAGACAGGGCAGACGTAAAAATTGAGCTTCTTCATAGTGCCTCCTAAGGGTTCGTTGCTGTCTAGTTGGCCGGAGAGGAGGCCCTCCAGCTCCACCCCCAGGACCTGGGCCAGGGCAGGCAGCAGGGAGACGTCGGGACAGCCCAGGCCCCGCTCCCACTTGGAGACGGCCTTGTCGCTGACGTGGAGCTGTTGCGCCAGCTGGCGCTGGGTGAGGTCGTGTTCTGTACGCAGGCGGCGGATGAGTGTGCCGATCAAGTTGGTATCCATGGGGACTTCCCCTCCATTCGCGCCTATTATAGCGCGGATGGAGGGGAATTGCAATCGACGGTTGGTAGAGTGGGCGCATCAGCCGGAAAACTTGCGGTTCCCATGGGCCTGGATTTATGGTAGAATCAAAAGAAAAAGGGGAAGATCGTATTCCAGCGTGGGTATTGGGATAAGCTCTCTTTCTTGAAGCAGCACGATCTCCCGATAGAATAAAGGAGGGGTGCGGGATGAACGATAGCCTGGAATTTGAAAACAGGGAGGCGTTTCGGCAATGGCTTACGGCCCATTGCCAGTCCAAGGAGGGCATCTGGCTTCTCTTTGGCAAGGCCGGTGGGCCCAAAACCATCAAGGCCGGGGAGGCCCTGGAAGAGGCTCTCTGCTTTGGCTGGATCGACGGGCAGATGCAGCGCATGGATGAGAAATGCTACAAAAAGTATTTTGCCCCCCGTCGGGAGAAGAGCAAATGGTCCGAGAAGAACAAGGCCCTGGCCCAAAGCCTGGAGGAACGGGGGCTGATGACCGACTTCGGCCGGGAGAAGATCCGGGAGGCCAAGGAGAACGGCCAGTGGGACGCGGCGAAGTCCCCGGCGGTGACGCCGGAGCAGATCGACAGCGTGGCAGTTCTGCTGGAGGGCCATGAGCCCGCCTATACCAACTTTCAAGCCATGCCCCCTTCCGTGAAGAAGACCTATACGCGGGCGTACTATGACGCCAAAACCGAGGCGGGTCGGGAAAAGCGTCTGGCCTGGATGGTGGACCGGCTCAACCAAAATTTGAAACCGATGTAACAGAAACTAGAGGGGCCTCCGATTGGGGAGGCCCCTCTTCATTAGGATGTGCTCAAACGTATTCCACCAACTGCACCATGTACCCATCTGGGTCATGAAGGAAATAGAACTTCATGGTGGGGTTGGGGGACACCGGCGGCGGTACCGCCACCCCCTGGTCCGCCAGCTTTTTCAACAGGGCGGCGATGTCCGCCGGGGCGAGGCCCAGGGACAGGCCTTGGCCGGGGGATTCCAGCTTAGGACCGGCTTTGCGGATCAGTTCTAGCTTGGTGCCCTCGCCCTCCCCCAGCATGGCGATCTCGTTGGGGCCGGCTTGGAAGCGCTCCGCCACAGGCAGGCCCAGCAGGTCGTGGTAGAAGGCGAGGCTGCGGTCCAGGTCAGCAACCTGGATGGTGGTCCAGACAAATTTCATGGGAAACCCTCCTTTTGATTTTGTTCCTGCTTGCAGTATAGCACAAAATTTGGAGGGTGCGCAAGGAGAATTAGAGGATCGAACCGGGCAACGGCATTTGAAAAAGGAGGGTGGGGGGATCATAGAAGCGCGGGCCGCCGAAGGCGGCGGCCCCTACAAAGACGCGCCGGCGCCCTCGCCGGCCCACGGTTACACGGGGCGTCTTAAGGCCCGAAGAGCTGCCGCTTGCAGCCCTCCAACCACTCAATGGCCTTGAACTTGAACACGTAGGGCTGAGAGGCCTCGGTGACCAGGGCGTAATCCTGACCGGAGAAGCCGGCAGTTTCCAAGGCCGTCTCGCTCACCGCCCCCAGGCACAGGGAGGGATACACCACGCACCACCAGTTGTGCCCTTCCCCCTCTCCGATGACCACCCGCAGGGCCTGGTAGTTCCCTGCGGGGAGGGCGATACCCTCATACTGCCGGGTGGGGAACCAGGTATCCTCCAGGGAGACCTGGACGCTATAGCCATAGCCCTGGTCCCGAATCTCCTGGGCGGCGGTCCTAGCCAGGGTGTCCAGATTGTCCTGGAGCACAGCGGCGGCGGCCTGGACCCCCTCCTGGCCGGTGAGCAGAGTGCCTGCCTGGGCCAGGACCTTGTCCCGGACCTGGAGCTTCAGGTCCTGGTCCGCCTGGCTGTCGGAGTTGGCCAGGACGTGGAGGCGGATGACCTTTTCCGCCAGCTGCACCTGGGCGGTCTCCGCCCAGAGGGCTGTGCAGATGAGAACGCCGCAGACCAGGGGCAGGAGGCGGCGCCAGGGGAAGGAGCGAATCGCGCTATGTATCCGTTTCATAAAAAACACCGTCCATCTTTTGGGATTTACCCAAAGTATGGACGGTGGATTTTGCTTTTATACAGGAATTTCCTCCGGGGAGGCAATGGGCCGGGTGAGAAACACTTCCGGGTAGCTCTCCTTGAGGAGGGTGACGGCATCCTGGGCGGCCACTTCCTGGTCAAAGAGGCCAAACACCGTGGGCCCGCTGCCGCTCATGGCGGCCCCCAGGGCCCCGGCCTGGACCAGAGCTACCTTGATGGCCTCCACCTCCCGGCGCTGCCGGGGAGAGAGGGTGTGCTCAAAGACGTTGAACAGCCGCTGGGCCACGGCGGTCAGGTCCCCCTGTTCCAGCCCCTGGATCAGCCCCTGGGTGTCCGGCCGCAGCTTGGGCCGGGCCTTGTCCCAGGCCCGGTAGAGGGCGGGGGTGGAGAGGGAGAAGAGGGGCTTGCACAGGACGATCCAGCAGGGGGGCAGGGGGGGCAGAGGGGTCAATTTCTCCCCCCGTCCCTGGGCTAGGGCGGTGGTACCCAGGACACAATAGGGCACGTCGGAGCCCACCGCCTCCCCGATTTGGGCCAGCGCCTGGGGGGAGAGGCCCGCCCCGGTGAGCTGGTTCAAGCCCCGGAGCACGGCGGCGGCGTCGCTGCTGCCCCCGGCGGTGCCGGCACACACGGGGATGCGCTTTTGCAGGGAGATCAATAAATCCTGCCACCGCCCCCCAGTGGCCTGGCGGAAGGCCAAAGCGGCGGCCACCGCCAGGTTGCTCTTGTCGTTGGGGAGGAAGCGCAGCCCCGACTCCGCCCGGATGCCACCGGGGGAGCCGAAGTCTAAGCGGATGCGGTCGCACAGGGACACGGACTGCATCACCATACATAACTCATGGTAGCCGTCCTCCCGGTGGCGGAGAATGTCCAGGGTCAGGTTGATTTTGGCGGGGGCCTGGAGGGTCAGGGAGGTCATTTGATCTTCCGGGCCTCCAGGTAGAAGCGCTTGTCTTGGGCCTCGCCCATGGAGAAGGTCTTGCGGGGGAGGGCCCCGTCAAAGATCACCGTGGGGAAGAGCTGAGACTTGGCCATGGCCGGCAGCAGGAAGCCGATGGCCCCCGGCTGCTGGGCCAGTTGCCGGGTGACGTCCTCCCCGTGGATATAGTCGATCTTGCCCCCGTGCTCCTCCAGGTACTGGTCCAGGAAGTGCTGCAAGGTGCCCACTTCCAGTTGGGCGCTGGGGTTGGGCACGGTGACGATGCCCTCCTCCCCGGCCAGGACATAGGGGAGCTGATGGCCCTCCCCGGCACCGTAGTGGGCGCCGGGATAGGCGGCGATGAGGGCGTCCAACAGGGCCTTGGGGTCTACGTCAAAGAGGACACGGTGGATGGCCTCAAACTCCAGGGACTCGTCGTGGAGGTTCACCAGCTCCACCAGGGCGTAACGGGCGGGATGGGTCTCCTGCTCCTGGGGGGAGAGAGTGGCCTTGATCTCCTCCCAGCAGGCCTTGGCGGTGGCCAGGGAGTGGTTGCCGTCCCCCATGGCGAAGGTGAGCACCGGCTTGCCGGGGGCGTTGTAGAATTTCTCAAAGCGCTGGGGGTCCGCCAGGGCGGTGAGGGCTTTTTCCACAGCCTGGTTCTGCTCCGGGCTCAGGCGGTAGCCCCAGATCCGCCCGCCGTCCTCCATGAGGGAGGCCATATAAGTGGGGGCCTTGATGCTCCGGGGAGGCTGCTGGCACAGGGGCTCGATGACGGTCTTGTCCGGGTCGTCGATGAGGACCATAATGTGGGGCAGCTCTACGGCGGCACCCCGGCGGACCTTCATCCGGGGCGGGATGCGGGAGAGGACGGTGCCTTCGGTGGCACGGATGGGGGTGCCGGAACCTTTGGCATAGTCGTACTGTTCCAGGTCCAGCTTGCCCACCAGGCCGAAGCGGGTCTTGCCGTTGCTGAGCTTGCGCTCCACCAGGACCAGGGCGTCCTCCATGCAGCGCAGGCGGTCGTTGGCCAGGTAGTCCTCCATGGTCTTGTGGATCTTTTCGATCTCCTGGTCCACCCCGTCGCTCTCCAGCTTGCTTTCCGGCAGGATGAGGCGCAGAGTGGAGGGGGCGTCGCCCACGTACTGGTCCACCCGTTCCCAGTATTCCGGCTGGGAGGTGTACTGGTCGCAGGCCACCACGGCCCATTTGGTCAGGCCGCAGTCATAGGGCAGCAGGATGTCTGCGGGGGAAAAGGCGATCTTTGACATGATGGATTCCTCCGTTTATCTATAGAGTGTTTTTAACGTTGTTCAAAGAGCAGGGGCATGAGCACCGGGGCCCCAGCGGCATAGGCGGGGCCTTGCTGGCCGCTTTCTTCGCTGTAGGGCAGGCCACGTCCGCTGTCCCGGCGGCTGTCATAGAGCAGGTAGGGCACCGGGTCGGCGTCATGGCCGCGGGTAGCGGTGAGGGTCTTGTGGTCGGAGAGGATCAACAGGCGGAAGTCCTCCCCCTGGTCCGCCAGGGCCTGGGTGATGGGGCCCACCACCCGGCTGTCTAACCACTCAATGGCCTGGAGCTTGCCGGGAAGGTCGCCGTTGTGGGTACACTCGTCGGGGGCCTCCACGTGGACTGCCACGAAGTCCTTGGACTTCAGCTCCTCCAAGGCGGCGGCTACCTTGCCCTCATAGTTGGTTTCCAGCTCCCCGGTGGCGCCCTCCACCTCCCGGATGTCCAGGCCGGAGAGCCGGGCGATGCCGAAGCACAGGGGGACGGCGGAGATGACGGTGCCGGTCTTGTGGTACTTGTCCCAGAAGGAATCCAGGGCCACGGCGCTGCCCTCTGCCCAGAACCAGACGCCGTTGGCGGGGAGTTTTCCTTCCGCGCGGCGCTTCTCGTTGATGGGGTGGTGGTTTAGCACCTGGTGGGCCTTCTCCATCAGATCCTTCAACACGGCGGCATTGTCACAGCCGGAGGGGAGCAGGGGGCCGATCACCTCCCCCAAATGGTCATGGGGTGGGATGAGCTGGATGCCGGTGATGGACGCCCCGCTTTGGACGGCGATGTGCCGGAAGGAGGCGGCGGGGTGGACCACCATGCCCGCCTTCTGGGCGGCGGCTTGGAAGCCGGGGTCCCGGAAGAGGTCGGTGATCAGCTGGATGGACTGGTCTCCCTCGATGGAGCCCCCGGAGTGGGACAAGATCTTTTTGGCTTCAAAGGGGGCGTCGCTGTCCTCCAGGGCCACCATGTTGCAGCGGTAGGACACATCGCCGGGCTTTAATTGGATGCCTGTGGCGGCGGCTTCCAGAGGGGAGCGGCCGGTGTAACACAGTTTGGGGTCCGCGCCGAAGATGGAGAGGATGGCGGTGTCGCTGCCGGCGGGGAGGCCGTCGGGGCAGTTGATGACGCTGCCCACCTCCCCCTTGGCCGCCAGAGCGTCTAGGATGGGGATGTTGGCGTGCTGCAAGGGGGTCTTGTCCCCCAACTGCTCCACGGGGTTGTCTGCCATGCCGTCACCGATAATCAGGATATATTTCATAGTTTGGGAAGTGCTCCTTTCGTTATTCCAAACTGTTTTGGCCGCCCCGGTTTTGCAGGGCCCGCCAGAAGGTTTGTTCTGCTAAAGTGGGGGACTGGGCCTCCAACAGCTCCACGATCAGGGTGTTGGAGAGGAGGAAGCCCTGGGGTGTAAAGTGCCAGCGCTTGCCGGTGAGCTCCGCCCAGTGGTGGGTCTCGAAAAATTCCAACTGCCGGCCGATGGGCTCAAAGTTCAGCCCGAAGTTGCGGCGGTACTCCCACTCCTCGATGCCCCGGAGGGTGCGCATCCGCAGGAGCAGGTATTCCCTGGCCCGCTCTGCTGGGTCCACGGTCTGGTCCTCCTCCAGCTTCACTTCCCCTGCCCGGAGGGAGCGCAGGTACAGGTCCAGGTCCCGGACGTAGGAGAAGCGGCGGCCGTTGAAGTAGGAGTGGGCCCCAGGGCCGAAGCCCAGGTACTCCCGCCCCATCCAATATTTCAGGTTGTGCCGGGACTCCCGCCCGGCTTTGGCGAAGTTGGAGATCTCATATTGCCGGTACCCTGCCCGTTGGAGCAGCTCCACGGCGTTCAGGTAGAACTCCGCCTGGGTGTCCTGGTCGGGGAGAAGGATGTCGCCCTCCGCCACCCGCCGGGCCAGGGGGGTGCCCTCCTCCACCTTCAGGCCATAGCAGGAGATGTGCTCCGGGGCCAGGGCCAGGGCGGCGCGCAGGGTGGCTTGCCAGGACTCCATGGTCTGCCCCGGCAGGCCGTAGATCAGGTCCAGGCTGATGTTGTTCAGCTTGGCCTGCCGCAGGGCCTCCACCGCCAGATGAACCTGCTGGGGGGTGTGGATGCGGTGGACGCAGCGCAGCTGCCCTCCGTCGGCGGACTGCATCCCCAAAGAGACCCGGTTCACCCCCGCCCGGCGGAGAAGGGCCATGGAGCGGGCGTCCACACTGTCGGGGTTGCACTCCACAGTGATCTCCGCCTGGCGGCTGACGCTGAAATGGCGCTGGAGAAAGTTCAACAGCTCCCGCAGGCGCTTGGCCCCGTAGTAGGAGGGGGTGCCGCCACCGAAGTAGATGGTGTCGATCCCCCGCCCCTTTAGCCGGGGGGCCCATTGCTTCAGTTGGAGCAGAAGGGCCTTTTGGTACGGGTCCATCTGCTCCTCCCGGCCAGCCAGGGAATAGAAGTCGCAGTAGTCGCACTTGCTCTTACAAAAGGGGATGTGGATGTAAATGCCAAGGACACCGGCCATGCTGCTCACTCCTCACATAATACCGCGGCGGAGAAACTGCGTTTGTTCAACTTCTTATTATACGATGGTTTGGCGGGAATGGCAAGAAATTTAGGAAGGAAGGGGGAAGGAAAGGGGGACTTCCAATATCTGGCTTGACAAAAGAGAGGAGATTGCATATAATGAAAGACAAGAAGGACGCTGCACTTGGCGGCGGCCCGTTACCAGCGATATGAAACCGCTAGCCGTTCGGGTGCTGCCGGACGGCTAGCAGGCCTTTGTGGTAAAAAGCACGGTCAATACTGCGAGGCACGCAAGAAAGCGCAACAACGCGAACAACCTGTTTTTCCACATGAGCGACCACCTCCCCCCATTGTGTATTTTGCAGGGGTTCAGTGGGCCAACCGCGTTTGGGTGCAACGTCCTTCGTCCCCTCTGGCTGAGGGGCTTTTTTATTATATCGGATACGGCATAAATTGTCAAATCTTGCCGTGTTTTGAGGGGGGGACTATCCATGCGCAGGCTAACACTGACCATCACCCCCCAACAGGCGGGGCGAAAGGTGGAGACCCTCCTGCGCCGGGAATTGTTCCTCTCCGCTGCCGACGTCCGCCGGGCCAAGGGCCTACCGGAGGGCATCTGTTTGGACGGCGTCCCAGTGTTTACCACCGCTGTGGCGGAGGCAGGGCAGACCCTCTCTGTGATCGTGGGGGATGCCCAGGGCAGCGAGACCATCCCACCGATCCCCGGCCCCTTAGATATCCGCTATGAGGATGAGGATCTGGTGATTTTGAACAAGGCCGGGGGCGTGCCCGTCCACCCCAGCCAGGGACACCACGGGGACACCCTGGCCAACTTCCTCCTGGCGCACTACCGCTGCCAGGGCCTGACGGCGGGCTTCCATCCTGTGAACCGGCTGGACCGGGGGACGTCGGGGCTCATGGCGGTGGCGAAGCACGCTTATGCCCACCAGCGCCTGCAAGCCCAGCTTTCAGCGGGGGTGCTGCGGCGGCGTTATCTGGCGGTGTGCCAGGGGACGCTTCCCCAGGGGCGGGGGACCATCGACCGGCCCATCCGCCGCCGGCCGGGGTCGGTGCTGGAGCGGGAGGTCCACCCGGCGGGGGCCTGGGCCAGGACCCATTATGAAGTGCTTCGGCAGGGGCAGGGGCGCAGCTTACTGCGCCTGGAATTGGAGAGTGGGCGGACCCACCAGATCCGGGTCCACCTGGCCTGTTTGGGCTGCCCCCTGGTGGGGGATTTTCTCTATGGGGAGGAAGTGCCGGAGTTGCCGGAGCGCTTCGCCCTGCACTCGGCAGAGATCCAGCTGGAACAGCCGGTGACTGGGGAAGCCGTCCGGCTCCAAAGCCCCCTGCCCCCGGAGCTGGAAGCGTTGTTATAAGATAGGAGAAAAAACTTGCATACATTATCTATATCTATGCTGCCCATCCCCCTGCTGGACTGGTATCGGGACAACGCCCGTGACCTGCCCTGGCGGCGGGAGGTCACCGCCTACCGGGTGTGGGTGTCGGAGATCATGCTCCAGCAGACCCGTGTGGCGGCGGTGTTGGGCTACTTTGCCCGCTTTATGGAGGCCTTCCCCACGGTGGCAGATCTGGCCGCCGCCCCGGAGGAGCAGTTGATGAAGCTCTGGCAGGGCTTGGGCTACTATAGCCGGGCCAGGAACCTGCAAAAGGCTGCCAAGCAGATCATGACGCAGTTCGGCGGGGTGTTCCCCACGGACTATCAAGACATCCGCAGCCTGGCGGGGGTGGGGGACTATACCGCCGCCGCCATTGCCTCCATCGCCTACGGACAACCCCTGCCGGCGGTGGACGGGAATTTGTTGCGGGTGACAGCCCGCGTCCTGGGGGACGAGACGGATATTACCACCGGCAAGGGGAAAAAACACTTTACAGAACTGCTGCAAGCTGTGATGCCCCTGGAGCAGCCGGGCCGCTTCAACCAGGCCATGATGGACCTGGGGGCTACGGTCTGCCTGCCCAATGGGGCGCCTTTGTGTGGGCGCTGTCCTGCCAGGGCGTTTTGCATCGCCCATCAGGAGGGGCGCACCGGCACCCTGCCGGTGAAGCCGGGGAAGAAGCCCCGGCGGATCGAAATGCGCAAGGTCTACTTTTTCACCAACCAGGGGCGCATCGCCCTGCGCCAGCGGCCGGAGAAGGGCTTGCTGGCGGGACTGTGGGAGTATCCCAACGCCTTGGAGGAGGCGGGAGACCCCCTGCCTACCTGGGGCTTGGCCGGGATCGAACCGGTGTTCGCCGGGACGGGAAAGCACATCTTCACCCATGTGGAGTGGCACATGACGGCCCTGCGCTGTGCGCTGCCGGAGGATGCCCTTCCGGCGGGCTGGGTGTGGGCGGACAAGACAGCACGGCAGAGCCGGTATGCCATCCCCAGTGCCTTTGCCTCGTTTCAGGATCTGGTGGAGGAGGTGGGGGGATGAAGCCGTTGCAGTTTGACCCCGCCCACTGTACCCTCTGCCCCCGGCAGTGCGGAGGAGACCGCCGCCGGAGGACCGGCCGTTGCAGGATGCCGGAGGGGGCGGTGCTGGCCCGCGCTGCACTCCATCGCTGGGAGGAACCGCCGCTGTCCGGGACCCAGGGGGCGGGGACGGTGTTTTTCTCCGGCTGCGCCCTGGGCTGTGTGTTCTGCCAAAACCAGGCCATCAGCCAAGAGGACTTTGGAAAAGAAGTGACACTGTCCCGGTTGCGGGAGATCTTTTGGGAATTGATCCACGCCGGGGCCCACAACATTGATTTGGTGAACCCCAGTCATTATGCCCATGTGGTGGCGGAGGCGTTGGAGGAGCCCTTGCCGGTTCCGGTGGTGTGGAACAGCGGGGGCTATGACCGGGTGGAGACCTTGCGGGCTTTGGAGGGCAAGGTGCAGATCTATCTGCCAGACTATAAATATCCCGATACCCAGGGAGCGGCGCGGTACGCCGGGGCGGCGGACTATCCCCAAGTGGCCCAGGCGGCTATCCGGGAGATGGTGCGCCAGACAGGGCCCTATCAGCTGGATGCAAATGGAATCCTTCGCCGTGGGGTGATTTTGCGCCACCTGCTGCTCCCCGGCCGCCTGCCCCAGGCCAAGGCGGTGATGGATTGGGTGGCGGAGACCGTTCCCCCCAAAACGGTCCTGTTCTCCCTCATGAGCCAGTACACCCCCTGGGGGCGAGCGGAGGCGTTCCCGCCTTTGGACCGGCCCCTGCGGCGCAGCGAGTGTCAGGCGGCCAAGGCGTATATGGAAAACCTGGGGTTGGAGGGGTTTATCCAGGAGGAGGACGCTGCCCAGGCGGGGTATATCCCCGCCTTTGATTTGACCGGCGTTTGAGGCCGGAAAACCCACGAGAAAATTTCACATTGTGTGCATAAGAAACCATCCTGCGGTCAAGAATAGGCTTTGGAGATAAGCTCCCACAGCGGGAGCTTCCACGACCAGATTATCAGCGTATGGAGGTTTCCTATGAAACAAAAACCAAACCGGCACAAGCTGGGCGACTTCATGGAGGGGAAGGGCTTCTACATAGTCCTATTCCTCTGCGTCGCCGCAATCGGAATTTCGGGCTATTATCTTTTCAGCGGACTGTTCCAGCAGTCCGGAGGCTTCGGCCAGGACGCTGTCTCTTCGGTGAGCGGCCAGGTGGAGCTGGAGGACAAGGCGTCCACCCAGACTCCCCCGGACCCGGACCCTGCCCCGGCGGGGAAGGACCAGGACAGCGCCCAGACCAAGACGGACCCCAAACCGGCGGAGAAGGACACCACCCCTGCCGCCACACCCCAGAAACCCCAGGGCACCCCGGCCCAGGAGCCGGAGGCCACCCCCTCCTCCTTCGTCTGGCCGGTGGACGGCAACGTGGAGCGGGACTTCAGCCTGGAGGTGTTCGCCTATGACGCCACCATGGGGGATTGGCGGACCCACAGCGGCCTGGACATCGGCGCGGAGCTGGGGGCGCCTGTGAGCGCCTGCGCCGGAGGGCAGGTCACGGAGGTGACCACCGACGACATGATGGGCGTCACCGTGCGGGTGGACCACGGCCGGGGAATGGAGAGCGTCTATTCCAACCTGGCGGAGACGGTGAACGTCAAGGCCGGGGACCAGGTGGAGGCCGGGGACCTGTTGGGGACCGTGGGCACCTCTGCCATCTCCGAGAGTGCCAGCCCCAGTCACCTGCACTTTGAGCTGGTGGAGTACGGCGTGTCCATTGACCCGCTGCACTATTTGGAGCAGGAGTAAACCAGAGAAGCATAAAAAAGGGGCCGTTGCAGTGCTATTCTGCAACGGCCCTTTTTGGCGAGGGAGGGGTTCCACCGGGGCCTGTCATTCCCCGGAAAGATTGCACTCCAAATACACCAACTTCTCCTGGATCAAGCCGTGGTGGAGGCAATCGGCATACCCGGCGATGCGGAAGCCCTGTTTTTGATACAGGGCCTTGGCGGGCTCATTGTAGGCGTAGGTATCGATGCGCATGACCTGGCAGCCCCGTCTCCGGGCCTCCTCCTTGGCGAAGGCCACCATGGTCCGCCCATAGCCCCGCCCGGCCAGGGCCGGAGGGATGCAGAGGGTGTGGATCACCAGCACGTCTTTGTCCGCGGCGGGGTATTGCCAGGGAATGGTGGCGTACTCCGCCGCCTGTTCCTGGTTCAGGAGCATACTGGCGGCCACGCGGCCCGCTTCCTCCAGGACGTACATAGCATCCACATGTTCGGCGGCAAAGGCCTGGGTGGGGTAGACCCCCAACTGCCAGTTGGAGTGGCTGCCGTGGGTCTGTTCGTGGGTGAGAAGTTGAGTGTAGGTCTCACCGATGGCGGGGACATCGGCGGGGGTGGCTTTGCGGATCATGGGGATCCCTCCTGGATGTGTATTTTTTGTAAATTGTACCATGAATGGGGGCGGGTTGCAATCTATTTTGTGTTGACAGCGCTGGAACGTATGGTAAAATATAGCGTGGAAACCAAAACCAGGAGGCGAAGTTCATGAACGGCAACACAACGAGAATGGTCGTGGTAGCCGGCGGCGCAAACATAGATATCGGCGGGCAGTCCCAGGGCCCCCTGGCGTTTCGGGACTCCAACCCTGGCACCGTGACGGTGAGCCTGGGGGGCGTGGGGCGGAACATTGCCCACAATTTACGTCTGCTAGGAGCCCCTGTCTGCCTGCTGACCGCCCTGGGGGAGGATGCCTATGCCCAGGAGCTGGAGAGGTCCTGCCGGGTCTTGGGCATCGACCTCAGCGCAGCCCTGCGGGTGCCGGGGGGCCGGACCTCTACCTATGTATTCCTCAGCGACCAGAGGGGGGATATGGCCCTGGCGGTGTCTGACATGGCCCTCTATGACCAGCTTACCCCGGACTATTTTGCCCAGCGCTTGGACCTGCTGAACGCGGCGGCCTTGGTGGTGGTGGATACCAACCTGCCCAAGGCCTCCCTGGACTACCTGGCCCAACACTGCACCGCCCCCCTCTTTGCCGACCCGGTGTCCACCAAGAAGGCGGTGAAGCTCTTGGGGAACCTGGGGCGGCTGCACACCCTCAAACCCAACCGCCTGGAGGCGGAGCTGCTCTCCGGGGTGGCCATTGGGGCGGACAGCAGGGGCTTGGAGCGGGCAGCCCAGACCCTGCTGGACACCGGCCTTCAGCGGGTGTTCATCACCCTGGGCACGGAGGGGATCTATGCTGCCCAGGGGACCCAGCGCTGCTTTTTGCCTGCCCTCCCCGCCAAGATCCGCAGCGCCACCGGAGGTGGGGACGCCTTCATGGCAGGGCTGGCCTGGGCCTATCTGCGAGGGGAGAGCCTCAACGAGACCACCCGGCTTGCCCTGGCGGCAGCCACCATTGCCGTGGAAGGGGCGCAGACCATCAACCCCGCCCTGTCGCCCCAGGCGGTGAGGGCGCGGAGATTCCCAAAACAGGAGGAAACAGGATGAACCAGTATCTTGACATCAAGCCCGAAGTGGCCCAGGCCCTGGCCCAGGGGAAGGGGGTGGTGGCCCTGGAATCCACCATCATCTCCCACGGGATGCCCTATCCCCAGAACGTGGAGACGGCCCTGGCGGTGGAGCAGATCATCCGGGACCACGGGGCAGTGCCCGCCACCATCGCCATTTTGAACGGACGGCTGAAGGCGGGGCTCACCAAGGAGGAGATCGAGTATTTGGGCAAGCAGGGGCAGGCGGTGACCAAGGCCTCCCGCCGGGACCTGGCAGCCCTGGTGGCCCGTGGGGCGGATGGCGCCACCACCGTCACCACCACCATGATGATCGCCCACATGGCGGGGATTTCGATCTTCGCCACCGGGGGCATCGGCGGCGTCCACCGGGGGGCGGAGACCACCATGGATATCTCCGCGGACCTGGAGGAGCTGGCCCAGACCGGGGTCATGGTGGTCTGTGCCGGAGCCAAGGCCATTTTGGACCTGCAACTGACCCTGGAGTATTTGGAGACCCACGGGGTCCCCGTGCTGGGCTACGGCACGGAAGAGCTCCCCGCCTTCTACACCCGGACCTCCGGGCTAAAGGTGGACTACCGGGTGGACAGCCCGGAGGAGCTGGCGAGATTCTGGAGGGTCCAGAAGGAGCTGGGGCTCAAAAGCGGCGTGCTGGTGACCAACCCCATCCCGGAGGAATCCTCCATGGACGCCGCAGCCATCAACGCCGTCATCGACCTGGCTGTGGCGGAGGCCCAGGAGAAGGGCATCCACGGCAAGGAGACCACCCCCTTCCTCCTGGCCAAGGTGAAGGAGATCACCGGCGGCGACAGCCTAGACGCCAACATCCAGCTGGTGTTTCACAACGCCAAGGTGGCCGCCCAGACGGCGGTGGCCTATAGCAAGCTGTAAGGCGTGGGAAACCCTACATAATATAGATAAAGGAGCGTGAAGCCCATGGACAACATGAAAGTCAGCTTCCTCTACCTGGGCCGGATGGAGTTCCCCCTCTTCCGCCTGGTGGACATTCCGGACCAGACGAAAATGGTCCGCTCCCCGGCGGTGGCCATCCTCATCCAGCACCCCACCCTGGGGAACATCCTCTACGACACCGGCAACAGCCCGGCCTTTGCCACGGAGTATACCGACGCCATGCTCCACGACTATCCGGTGGCGGAGATGGTCACCATCACCCAGGCCCTGGCTCAGAAGGGCCTCAGCCCCAGTGACATCGACCAGATCATCATCTCCCACCTGCACTTTGACCACGCCGGTGGCTTGAAGCAGTTCGAGGGGACCCGTGCCATCAAGAATGTGCTGGTGTCCGAGGCGGATTTGAAAAACGCCTATTTCAGTGTCATGACCGGCAACGGTGGCGCCTACATCCGCTCCCTCTTTGACGTGGAGGGCATTCAGTTTAAGACCATCAACGAGACCACCAAGCTGGCCGAGGACCTGGAGCTGTTCATCCAGGAGGCCCACACCCCCGGCGTCATTGGCCTCATCCTGAAAACGAAGCACAACGGCACCCTCATCACCACCAGCGATACCGTCTACACCAGGGAGAGCTATGAGAAGGAGCTGCCCCCCGGCGGCACCATCAACAAGACTCCGGAGGAGTTTTACACCAACCTCAAGCGCATCAAGGAGATGGAGAAGGCCTACAACGCCACCCTCATCTTCGGCCACGACTATGACCAGTTCCAGGCCTGGGCGGCCAAGGATTGGATCGATTGATCTCCCCCGGCGAAGCCCAGAGGATTTTGAAAGGAGTGTTTCACTATGGCAACACCCACCGCAGGCGCCGCCTTAGGCAATGAATTGCGCGCCGGTACCGTCGCCAAGGTCGGCAGCACCAAGCGCATCCAGGAGCTCAACGGGATGCTCCACAGCAACCGCCCCAATGTGGACATCACCCGTGCCAGGGCTTACACCAAGGTCTATCGGGAGACCGAGGGGATGCCCAACCTCATGCGCCGCTATAAGGCCTCCGCAGAGGTCTATCGCAGCCTCAGCGACAATGTCTATGACTACGAACAGCTGGTGGGCTGGCCCACCAAGCGCATCCGGGGGGCCAACTTCGCCATTGAGCTCCACGCCCACTGGTTGGCCGAGGACCTGCCCAACCTCCGGGACCGGACCTACGACCCCTTTGAGATCACCGACGAGGACTACAAGGAGTTGGAGGAGGACCTGCTGCCCTACTGGAAGGACAAGACCATGGCAGTGCAGTGGGGCCACTATGTCACCCCGGAGGAGTGGGACCGGGCCCAGTTTGGCGGAGTGTCCGACGTGTCCAACTACCTCTGCGCCAACGGCTCCCACTTCATCCCCGCCTGGACGGAAGTGATCCAGCACGGCTTTGTGAAATATTATGAGGAGGCCAAGGCCCTCCTGGCGGCCCTGGACCCCAATGACCCCGCTTCCATCGACAAGCGGATTTTCTACAACGGTATCCTCGAAGTCCTGGAGGCCATCCGGGATTGGGGGGAACGGCTCAGCGCCGCCTGCGCCCGGAAGGCGGCGCAGGAGAAGGACCCTCAGCGGAAACAGGAGCTGGAGAACATGGCGGAGATGATGAAACGGGTCCCCTGGGGCCCTGCCACCTCCTTCTATGACGCCTGCGAGACCGCCTGGGCGGTCTGCTTCTTCCTCTTTGTGGAGGGGGCAGGACCCTCCATCACCTGGTCCCGCTTTGACCAGTACATGTACCCCTATTACAAGGCGGACATCGAAAAGGGCATCCTCACCCCGGAGAAGGCCATGGAGCTCATTGAGGAGCTGTACATCAAGGTCACGTCTAACGTGTGGTTCCAGTCCACCCAGATGGCCTACATCTTCGGCGGCTATTACCGCTATCCCCACCTGGATGTGGGGGGCCTGGACGAGAACGGCAAGGACGCCACCAACGAGCTGTCCTACCTCTGCCTGCGGGCCATGCGCTATGTGAAGACCACCTCTCCCGCCGTGTCTATCCTGCTCCACCAAAAGACCCCGGACGCCCTGCTCTATGAGGCCTGCGAGCTGGCGGCGGAGGGTATGGGCCACCCCTCCTTCTTCAACTGCGAGAGCCTGTACTCCATGCTGGAGCACCGGGCAGGGGGCCTCCACGGCTATTCCAACTATACCCGCAAGGACATCTTGAAGTTCGGCTCCCCCATCGGCTGTGTGGAGCCGGGGGCGGAGGGCTTGCAATATGGCCACACCGATTCCGGCATCATCAATGTGGCGGGCTGCGTGTTTGCCGCCGTCACCAACGGGAAAAAGGCCACCGGGGTGGATGGCAGCCTCTGCGGAGAGGTGGTCACCTACGAGAGCGGTGCGCCGGAGTCCTTTGAAAGCTTTGATGCCTTTTATGAGGCGGTGAAGGGACAGGTGAAGTATGCCATCGATGAGTGCCACGCCAACCTGTTGATCTGTGAAAAGCTCCTGGCGGAGCAGTTCAACCTGCCCACCTTCACGATCCTGCTGGAGGGAGCCCTGGAAAAGGCTGTGGACGCCACCGCCGGTGGGGCCAAGGTGAACATCGGGCCCACCATGCAGATGGTTGGCTTTGGTACCTTGGTGGACTCTGTGGCGGCCATTAAAAAGGTGGTCTTTGAGGACCATGCCGCCACCCTGGCGGAGGTGGCCGACGCCTGCATGAAGAATTTCGAGGGCTATGATGCCCTGCGGGCCAAGCTCATCGCCGCCCCCAAGTATGGCAACGACGACGACTTTGCCGATGATATTGCCGCTGATTTGTGGAAGTGGTTCGCAGATTGCACCATGGTATTGAAGATGTACCGGGGGCATTACTGCGACGCGGCCATTCAGATGGTGCAGTCCAACGTGGGCTATGGGGCCATGACAGGAGCCACCCCCAACGGACGCCTGGCGGGGCAACCCATCTCGGACACCATGTCTGCCACCCAGCAGGCGGATACCAATGGGCCGACGGCGGCGGCGCGGAGTTACGGGAAGCTGGACTTCCCGGCGTATACCAATGGGACGTTGTTGAATATGTGGATCAGCCAGTCGGAGTTGTTGGCGCAGACGTAAGGCTGTTGGGATTGAAACGACATTCAGTCGGGTTCCCGCCCAAACCTGACCAGAGGCTCTGCCTCTGGATTCCGCCACCTTAACTTTCATCTATGACATCCTGAAAGGAGCGAATGATTATGACAGCCACCATCCGTGACGTGCCCCTGAACTGCCCGGAGGCCACCTATGTGGAGCCGGTGTACAAGGAAGCTGGAATGCGCAACTTTACCAACCTGGTGCGCACCATGCTCAACGACTATGGCGTGTATCACGTCCAGTTCAACACCATCAACAAGGAGACCCTCATCGACGCCAAGGCCCACCCGGAGAACTATCCCACCCTGATGGTTCGCGTGGCGGGGTACAGCGTCTACTGGACAGACATTGCCGAGCGGGTCCAGGACGATATCATCAACCGCACGGAGCACAGCTTCTGAGTGTTTGACCATGGAGGAAAAGACCGCGCGGATCTTTGACATCGGCCGCTTTCGGAACACCGACGGCCCCGGCATCCGCACCATCATTTTCTTCAAGGGCTGTCCCCTGCGCTGCCTGTGGTGCAGCAATCCCTTTGGCTTGTCCCCCAAGCAGCAGTTGGTGGTGAAGTTTGCCAAGTGTACCGGCTGCGGGACCTGCGGGGAGGTCTGTACCCAGGGGGTGAACCAGGTCCCGGAAGGGGGGAAGGTACAGGTGGATTTTTCCGCCTGTACCCTCTGCGGGAGCTGTGTGGAACGCTGCGCCGCCGGGGCCCGGATGCTGTCCGGCAGGGAATACACCGCCCGGCAGCTCTATGAGGAGGCCCGGAAGGATGCCGCCTTTTACCGCAAGGGCGGGGGCGGTGTGACCCTCTCCGGAGGGGAGGCGTTGATGCAGTATGAGGTGGCAGCGGAGACCCTGCGGCTGTGCCGGAGCAATTACATCAACACCTGCCTGGAGACCTCCGCCTTTGCCCCCTGGGCGCAGCTCTGGGCAGTGGCCCAGTATTGCCATACGGTGTTCGTGGACGTGAAGCACATGGACGATGCCCGCCACAAGGCCCTCACCGGGGTGGGCAATGGCTTGATTTTGGAGAACCTCCGGCGGCTGTGCCGGGAGCTGCCCCGGCGGGGGGGACGGGTCATCCTCCGGCTGCCCCTGGTGCCGGGATACACGGACCACCTGGAGAACGTAAGCGCCACCGCCCGCTTTGCCGCCAGCCTGGAGGGCACCCCGGAGCTGAATCTGCTGCCCTACCACGACCTGGGGGAGAGCAAGTATGAGATGATCGGGGACAGCTATGCCTTGGCGGAGGTGGAGAGCCGGAAGGGGCGGGATCCCCGGCTGCTGGAGCTCCAGGCGTTGTGCCAGGAAACTGCCCCGAAAAACCGGGTCAGCCTGGGAGGCGACGCCATTCAGCTGGACTAGACAGACCCTTTTTACGGAGTGTGCAAAAAAGGCCGCAAAACGCGGCCTTTTTTGTGGGTTTTGAGTGGGAGCTTTTTCGGCAAAATGATTGACACTCTGTCCCATTTGTAGTACTATAAACAAGCGCCCGTTTGGGGCGCAGTCTGCGATGATGCGGGAGATTGCTCCGAGAGGAGGTAACTTCCGCGGAGTATGTCCGTTGATCGGGCGGCTGGGAGATTCTGTTGAAGGGCATATATCGCCACAACAGAAGAGGGCCGGCGAAGTCTGCCGGTTTTCTTCATGCTTGCGGAGTGATACGCACGGATAAGTGGTAGGAATCTCTCACCGTACGAAGCGTGGCAAAGACATTGACACTTCGTATGATTCTAGGAGGAAACAACAACATGGCACAGAATGAAATGATCCGTATCCGGCTCAAAGCCTATGACCATCAGCTCATCGACCAGAGCGCAGAGAAGATCGTCGAGACCGCCAAGCGCACCGGCGCCACCGTCTCCGGTCCCATCCCCCTGCCCACCAAGAAGGAGATCGTTACCATCCTTCGCGCCGTCCATAAGTATAAGGATAGCCGGGAGCAGTTCGAGCGCCGCACCCACAAGCGCCTGATCGACATCAACAATCCCAGCCCCAAGACCATGGAGTCGCTGATGAGTCTGGACCTGCCCGCCGGTGTCGAGATCGAGATCAAGCTGTAACTGTTTCGCCAGCGATTCATTATCGTGTACCCACTGCCTGCCGCTGCTTTGAGGCAGGCGGGTCATGTTGACAAACCAATGACAGCCCAATGGTCAAGTTTGCCAACCAATAACCTTTCTAAGGAGGAGAACCAACTATGGAAAAGGCCATCATCGGCAGAAAGATCGGTATGTCTCAGATCTTTGACGAAGCCGGTAAGGTCATCCCGGTCACGGTCATCGAGGCAGGCCCCTGCGTCGTGACCCAGAAAAAGACCGAGGAGAAGGACGGCTACAACGCCGTGCAGCTGGGCTTCCAGGACATCGCCGAACGCAAGCTCAGCAAACCCGAACAGGGCCACCTGCAAAAGGCAGGCGTTCCCCTGAAGAAGGTTTTGAAAGAATTCAAACTCAACGCCGCCGCCGACATGAACGTGGGCGACGAGGTCAAGGCGGACACCTTTGAAAAGGGCGATCACATCGACGTGACCGGCATCAGCAAAGGTAAGGGCTACCAGGGCGTCATCAAGCGCTGGAACGCCGCCCGCCTGAAAGAAAGCCATGGTACCGGTCCGGTCCACCGCCACGCCGGTTCCATGGGTTCGGGTACCGACCCCTCCCGCATCTTCAAGGGCAAGATCGGCGCCGGTCACATGGGCGCCGAGCAGGTCACGGTGCAGAACCTGGACGTTGTCAGCGTGGACCCGGAGTTTAACCTCATCGCGGTCTGCGGCGCGGTGCCCGGCCCCAAGGGCGGCATCGTCTATCTGAAGTCCACCACCAAGACCATGCAGGTCAAGAAGGGTGAGGCTGGTGTCAGCGTGAACCCGCAGAAGGCTTCCGCACGTGCCAATCCCCAGAAGGCATCTGCAAGAAACCGCTAAGGAAAGGAGAGTTTGAGAAATGCCTAAAGCAACTGTGTATAATATGGCCGGCCAGCAGGTCGGTGAGGTGGAACTCTCCGAGGGCGTTTTCGGCGTAGAGCCCAATGAGAGTGCCGTCCATGCCGTGGTGGTCAACCACCTGGCAAACTGCCGTCAGGGCACCCAGAGCGCCCTGACCCGCGCCGAGGTCTCCGGCGGCGGCAAGAAGCCCTGGAGACAGAAGGGCACCGGCCGCGCCCGCCAGGGCAGCACCCGCGCCCCCCAGTGGACCCACGGCGGCATCGTCTTTGCCCCCAAGCCCCGCGATTATAGCTACCGCCTCAACCGCAAGCTCAAGCGCCTGGCGCTGAAGTCCGTCCTCTCTGACAAGGCCGCCAGCGGCGACCTGCTGGTGGTGGATGAGCTGAAGCTGGACGCCATCAAGACCAAGAGCATCAAGAGCTTCCTGGAGGCCGTGAAGGCTGGCAAGACCATCTTCGTCACCCCTGAGGTCAACGAGAATGTGTACAAGTCCGCCCGGAACATCCCCGGCGTCTCCACCACCACCGCCACCATCCTCAGCGTGTATGACATCGTCAACGCCGAGAAGCTGGTCATCGACAAGAAGGCGCTGGCCATCATCGAGGAGGTGTTCGCATGAAAACAGCATACGATATCATCCGTCGCCCTGTGATCACCGAGCAGTCCATGGCTGAGGCCGAGAACAAGAAGTACGTGTTCGAGGTCGATCGGGGCGCCACCAAGATCGAGATCGCCAAGGCCGTGGAAGAGGTCTTCGGCGTGAAAGTCGTCAAGGTCAACACCCTGCACGTCACCGGCAAGCTCAAGCGCACCGGCCGCTATCCCGCCGGCCGCCAGAGCAGCTGGAAGAAGGCTGTCGTCACCTTGTCCGACGACTCCAAGTCCATCGAGTTCTTCGAAGGAATGGCATAAGGAGGTTAATGCACCATGGCTATCAAGAGCTATAAGCCCACAACGCCTTCCCGCCGTCACATGACGGTCTCCGCGTTTGATGGGATCGACAAAAAGGCCAAGCCGGAGCGCAGCCTGACCGAAACTCTCAAGAAGAACGCAGGACGCAACAGCTACGGCCGCATCACCGTCCGCCATCGCGGCGGCGGCAACAAGCGCAAATACCGCATCATCGACTTCAAGCGGGACAAGATGGATATGACTGCCAACGTCCTGCGCCTGGAGTACGACCCCAACCGCTCCGCCAACATCGCCCTGCTCCAGTATGAGGACGGCGAGAAGCGCTATATCCTGGCCCCCGTTGGCCTGAAGGCCGGCGACCAGGTGGTCTCTTCCACCACCGCCGACATCAAGCCCGGCAACTGCCTGCCCCTGGCCAACATCCCCACCGGTACCGTGATCCACAACATCGAGCTGCACCCCGGCAAGGGTGGCCAGCTGGTCCGCTCCGCCGGCACCTCTGCCCAGCTCATGGCCAAGGAGAACGGCCAGGCCCAGATCCGTATGCCCTCCGGTGAGGTGCGCATCGTGCGCCTGGAGTGCAAGGCGTCCATCGGCCAGGTGGGCAACATCGACCATGAGAACATTTCCATCGGCAAGGCCGGCCGGAAGCGTCACATGGGCTGGAGACCCACCGTCCGTGGCTCCGTGATGAACCCCAACGACCACCCCCATGGCGGCGGCGAGGGCAAGTCCCCCGTGGGCCGTCCCGGCCCTGTTACCCCCTGGGGTAAGCCGGCCATGGGTTACAAGACCAGAAAGAAGAAGAACCCCAATGACAAGTTTATTGTCAAGCGCCGCAACGCGAAGTAAGGAGGAGACAGGTAGACTATGAGCAGAAGCATCAAGAAAGGCCCGTTTTGCGCTCCCGAACTTCTGAAGCGGGTGAAAGATATGAACGAATCCGGCGACAAGAAGGTGCTCAAGACCTGGAGCAGAGCCTCCACCATCTTCCCTGCGTTCGTCGGCCACACCATCGCTGTCCACGATGGCCGCAAGCACGTGCCCGTCTATATCACCGAGGATATGGTCGGCCACAAGCTGGGTGAGTTTGCCCCCACCCGCACCTTCCGCGGCCACGCCGGCAGCAAGACCGGTAAGTAAGAAGGAGGAGAGAAGAAATGGAAGCAAAAGCCCATGTGAAATATCTGCGCATCTCTCCCCGTAAGGTGAAGATCGTTGCGGACCTGATCCGCGGCAAGAGCGTGGCCCAGGCCACCGCGATCCTGATGACGACCCCCAAGGCAGCCTCCGAGCCCCTGCTCAAGCTGCTCAAGAGCGCCACAGCCAACGCGGAAAACAACCACAATATGGACCCCGAAAGCCTGTATGTCTCCGAGGTCTTTGCCACCCCCGGCCCCATCATCAAGCGCATCATGCCCAGGGCACAGGGGCGTGCCTACCGCATCAACAAGAGAACCTCTCATGTCACGATGACCGTGGCTGAGAAGGCATAAGGGAGGAGGCAGAATATGGGACAGAAAGTGAATCCCCACGGCCTGCGCGTGGGTGTCATCAAAGACTGGGATTCCCGCTGGTATGCGCGGGACGAGAAAGTCGGCGATCTGATCGTTGAGGACTACAACCTGCGGAAATACCTGAAAAAGACCCTGTACTCCGCCGGTGTGCCCAAGATCGAGATCGAGCGCGACAATGCCGGCGAGAACGGCAAGATCAAGATCTACCTCCACTGCGCCCGCCCCGGCGTGGTCATCGGCAAGGGCGGCGCGGACATCGAGCGCCTGCGCCTCCAGCTGGAAAAGAAGCTGGGCAAGAGCGTGGCTCTGAACATCGTGGAGGTCAAGACCCCCGACACCGACGCTCAGTTGGTGGCGGAGAATATCGCCCAGCAGCTGGAGAAGCGTATCTCCTTCCGCCGGGCCATGAAGAACTGCATGGGCCGCGCCATGCGCATGGGCGCCCGCGGCATCAAGGTCATGTGCTCCGGCCGCCTGGGCGGCGCCGAGATCGCCCGCAGCGAGTGCTACCACGACGGCACCATCCCCCTGCAGACCATCCGTGCTGACATCGACTATGGTTTCGCTGAAGCTGCCACCACCTACGGCCGCATCGGCATCAAGGTCTGGATCTATAAGGGCGAAGTCCTCAGCCAGACCCTGCGCACCACCCCCCGCACCTTGGACACCAAGAACTTCAAGGAGCGCCCCGACCGTCCTCGCCGCCGCGACGGCAGAGGAGGCTACAATCGTGACCGGAAGCCCGGTGGCCATGGCGGCAACCGTCCTCAGGGCGGCTACAATAACCGTGGTCCCCGGCCTGCTGCTGGCGCTCCGGCGCCGAAGGAAGGAGGCAACGCCTGATGCTGCTGCCGAAGAGAGTAAAATACCGCCGCGTCCACCGTGGCCGCCTGAAGGGCAAGGCCACCCGCGGCAACACCGTGACTTACGGTGATTTTGGTCTCCAGGCCACCGAGCCTGCCTGGATCACCAGCAATCAGATCGAGGCCGCCCGTATCGCCATGACCCGTTATACCAAGCGTGGCGGTAAGGTGTGGATCAAGATCTTCCCCGACAAGCCCATCACCGAGAAGCCTGCCGAGACCCGCATGGGCTCCGGTAAGGGCTCCCCGGAGTATTGGGTGGCCGTGGTCAAGCCCGGCCGGATCATGTTCGAGATCGCCGGTGTCTCCGAAGAGGTGGCCCGTGAAGCACTGCGTCTGGCCAGCCACAAGCTGCCCATCAAGTGCAAGATCGTGAGCAAGGCAGACACTGCCCCGGCAGACGAGAATGGTGGTGAAGCATGATGAAGGCAAATGAAGTTCGTAAGCTGTCTTCCGCTGATCTGGAAAAGAAGCTGCTGGAGCTCAAGAAGGACCTGTTCCAGCTCCGTCTCCAGCATGCCACCAATCAGTTGGAAAATCCCGTCCGCATCACCGAAGTGAAGCGCGACATTGCCAGAGTCAAGACTGTTATCCGTGAGCAGCAGCTCGCCGGCCAATAAGGAGGAACTGAAACATGAGTGAAACCAGAACCTCTTCCCGTAAGACCAGAGTCGGCCTGGTGGTTTCGGATAAGATGGATAAGACTGTTGTGGTGGCCATTGCCGACCGTGTGGCCCACCCTCTGTATAAGAAAATCGTCAAGAGAACGTATAAACTCAAAGCTCATGATGAAAACAACACTTGTGGCGTTGGCGACCGCGTCCGCGTCATGGAGACCCGCCCCCTGTCCAAGGACAAGAGATGGCGCGTTGTTGAGATCATCGAGAAGGCGAAGTAAGGAGGTGCCGTAACATGATCCAGCAGGAATCCTATCTGAAGGTGGCGGACAATACCGGCGCCAAGGAGATCAAGACCATCCGGGTACTGGGCGGTTCTTCCCGCAAGTATGCCAACATCGGTGACGTGATCGTCGCTTCCGTGCGCAAGGCCGCCCCCGGCGGCGGCGTGAAGAAGGGCGAAGTGGTCCGGGCCGTGGTGGTCCGCACCGCCAAGGGCGTGCGCCGCGCCGACGGCAGCTATGTCCGTTTCGACGACAACGCCGCGGTCCTCATCAAGGACGATAAGAACCCCAGAGGCACCCGTATCTTTGGCCCGGTCGCCCGCGAGCTGCGCGATAAGGATTACATGAAGATCCTGTCCCTGGCTCCCGAAGTTCTGTAAGGGAGGGTACAAAGATATGAGAAACAAAATGAGCATCAAGAAGGACGACACCGTCGTCGTGATCACCGGCAAGGACAAGGGCCAGCGGGGGAAGGTCATCTCCGTGCTGCCCAAGGAGGGCAAGGTGGTCGTGGAAAAGATCAACCTGGTCTCCCGCCACACCAAGCCCCGCAAGCAGGGCGACGAGGGCGGCATCATCCAGAAGGAAGCCCCCCTGTACGCCTGCAAGGTGATGCGTGTGTGCCCCAAGTGCGACAAGCCCACCCGCGCCGCCAGCAAGATCACCGACGGCAAGAAAGTCCGTGTCTGCAAGCGCTGCGGCGCTGAGATCTAAGAGAGGAGGAGTCAATCATGCCTGAAATGCCGAATTTGAAAGCAAAGTACAGAGAAGAGGTTGCTCCTGCTCTCATGCAGAAGTTCAACTACAAGAGCACCATGCAGATCCCCCGCATCGACAAGATCGTCGTGAACGTGGGCTGTGGTGAGGCCCGTGAAAACGCCAAGATGCTGGACGCTGTGGTCCGGGATCTGGGGGTCATCACCGGCCAGAAGGCCATCGTGACCAAGGCCAAGAAGTCCGTGGCCAACTTCAAGGTCCGTGAGGGGATGCCCATCGGCGCCAAGGTCACCCTGCGTCAGGATAAGATGTGGGAGTTCCTGGACCGCCTGTTCAACGTGGCCCTGCCCCGTGTCCGCGACTTCCGTGGCATCAGCGCCAACTCCTTCGACGGCCGTGGCAACTATGCCCTGGGCGTGCGGGAGCAGCTGATCTTCCCCGAAATCGAGTACGACAAGATCGACAAGATCCGGGGCATGGACATCGTGATCTGCACCACTGCCAAGACTGACGAAGAGGCGAGAGAGCTGCTGAGCCTGATCGGCGCTCCCTTTGCCACCAGATAATTAGGAGGAGAACGATCCATGGCGAAATTATCCATGAAGCTCAAGCAGCAAGCTGAGCCGAAGTTTTCCACCCGCCGTTACAACCGGTGCAAGATCTGCGGCCGCCCCCACGCATACCTGCGTGACTATGGCATCTGCCGTATCTGCTTCCGTGAGTTGGCTCACAAGGGCCAGATCCCCGGCGTGCGGAAGGCTTCCTGGTAAGATGGTATTGCCGGTCGGATGAAGCAACTCGTTCGACCGACATTCCCATAAATTTCCCCAGCCGACGGCAATAGGTCGGTCTCTTGGCCGATACCTTGCCGCCGATACAGGCCCTGCCTGTAATTTAATAGGAGGTAAATACCTATGCACATTACGGATCCCATTGCGGATATGCTCACCCGTATCCGCAACGCGAACAACGCCAAGCACGACACTGTGGACGTCCCTGCTTCCAACATGAAGAAGGCCATTGCCCAGATCCTGCTGGACGAAGGCTATATCAAGGCCTTCCAGTTGGCGGAGGATGGCGCCCAGGGCGTTATCCACATCACTCTCAAGTACAACAACCCCGGTAAGGAGAAGGTCATCTCCGGCCTGCGCCGGGTCTCCAAGCCCGGCCTGCGTGTGTATGCCGGCGCCGACGAGTTGCCCCGCGTGCTGCGCGGCCTGGGTGTTGCAATCGTTTCCACGTCCAAGGGCGTCATGACTGACAAGGCTGCGCGTGCGGCCCACGTTGGCGGCGAGGTCCTGGCATTCGTCTGGTAAGGAGGAGAATTTTACTATGTCTAGAATCGGTAAAATGCCCGTCTCTCTCCCCGCCGGTGTGGAAGTGACTTTGGGCGACGGGAATCTGGTCACGGTGAAGGGCCCCAAGGGCAGCCTGACCCAGAAGCTCAGTGACAAGATGACCCTCAGCAAGGAGGACGGCGTGATCAACGTCACCCGCCCCAACGATGAAAAAGAGAATCGTGCCCTCCACGGCCTCACCCGCACCCTGCTCAACAACATGGTGGTGGGTGTCACCGAGGGTTATAAGAAAGAACTGGACGTGAACGGTGTTGGCTACCGTGTGGCCAAGGAAGGCAAGAAGCTGACCATGAACATCGGCTACTCCCACCCCGTGGTGGTGGAGGAGACCGAGGGCATCACCATCGAAGCGCCCACTCCCAACAAGATCATCATCAGCGGCATCGACAAGCAGAAGGTCGGCCAGTTCGCCGCTGAGGTCCGAGGCAAGAGACCCCCGGAACCCTACAAGGGCAAGGGGATCAAGTATACCGACGAGGTCATCCGCCGCAAGGAAGGCAAGACCGGCGTGAAGAAGTAAGAAAGAGGTGTGCCTAAATGATTAAGAGACCCGATACCAACGCTCAGCGTCTAAAGCGTCATAAGCGCGTTCGCGGGAAAGTCTCCGGCACATCCGAGAGACCCCGTCTGAACGTATTCCGCAGCGGAACCAACATCTATGCCCAGGTCATCGACGACAGCAAGGGCTGCACCCTGGTCTCCGCTTCCTCCCTGGAAAAGGGATTTGAGGGCAAGGGCAACAACTGCGAGGCCGCTGCCAAGGTCGGTGAGGCCATTGGCCAGCGGGCCAAGGACAAGGGCATCGACACAGTGGTCTTTGACCGCGGCGGTTACCTGTATCACGGCCGGATCAAGGCCCTGGCCGAAGGCGCCCGCAAGGCCGGCCTGGAATTTTAATGGGAGGAGGAAACGAAAATGCCTAGATTTGAAAGAGAACCCAGCGAATATATTGAGAAAGTCGTTTCCCTGAACCGTGTCTCCAAGACCGTCAAGGGCGGCCGTGTGATGAAGTTCTCCGCTCTGGTGGTCGTCGGCGACGAAAAGGGCAAGGTGGGCTTCGGCCTGGGCAAGGCTGCGGAAGTTCCCGAAGCCATCCGCAAGGGCCTGGAAGCTGCCAAGAAGAACATGTTTACCATCACCCTCTCCGGCACCACCATCCCCCATGAGGTGATCGGTGAGTTCGGCGCCGGCCGCGTGCTGATGAAGCCCGCCGCCCCCGGTACCGGCGTTATCGCCGGTGGTCCGGTGCGTGCCGTTCTGGAGGCTGCCGGGATCAAGGATATCCGTACCAAGTGCCTGCGCTCCAACAACCCGCAGAACGTGGTCTCCGCCACCATGGAGGGCTTGAAGTCCCTGCGTGGCCCTGAGGCGGTGGCCAAGATCCGCGGCAAGAGCGTGGAAGAAATCGTGGGCTGAGGAGGGCTGAAACAATGGCTAATTTGAACATTAAGCTGGTCAAGAGCCTCAACGGCCGCATCGCCAAGCATAAGGCCACTGCCCAGGCTCTGGGCCTGCGCAAGATCGGTGACACTACCGTGCAGCCCGACAATGCTGCCACCAGGGGCAAGATCGCCCACATTGGTTACCTGATCCAGGTCACCGAGGAACAGTAAGGAGGGGCACGACATGAAACTGCATGAACTTTCTCCCGTCCCCGGCTCCAACGCCAAGGCTTACCGCAAGGGCCGGGGCAACGGTTCCGGCAACGGCAAGACCGCGGGCCGGGGACAGAAGGGCCAGTGGGCCCGCTCTGGCGGCGGCGTCCGCGTGGGCTTTGAAGGTGGCCAGATGCCTCTGGCCCGCCGTATCCCCAAGCGTGGCTTCCACAACATCTTTGCAAAGCCTCTGGAAGCCATCAACGTCTCCAGCCTGGAGAAGTTTGAGGATGGGGCAGAGGTCACAGCCGAGGCGCTGCTGGAGAAGGGCATCCTCTCCAAGTGCCAGTACGGCGTGAAGATCCTGGGCAACGGCAACCTGACCAAGAAACTGACCGTTCGCGCAAACGCTTTTTCGGCGTCTGCCAAGGCAAAAATAGAAGAGGCAGGTGGGAAGGCTGAGGTGGTCTAATGATTAAGACCATTCGCAATGCCTGGAAGTTGCCGGAGCTGCGCAACAAGCTCCTGTTCGTCCTCTTCGCTCTGTTGATCTTCCGCTTGGGCTCTGCGGTTCCGGTGCCCTATATCAACACGGACTATCTCCAGCAGTATATTTCCGCAAACTCCGGGACCATCTTTGGACTATTGAATACCATGTCTGGTTCGGCTCTGTCCCGTGCCACGGTGTTCGCCCTGTCCATCCAGCCCTATATCAACGCCTCCATCATCATCCAGCTGCTGACCATCGCCATCCCGGCTCTGGAACGCCTGGCCAAGGACGGCGGCGAAGAGGGCAAGAAGAAGATCCAATCCATCACCCGCTATACCACCTTGGCCATCGGCCTGCTCCAGGGCTTTGGTTACTACACCCTGATCCGCAGCTACGGCCTGCTGAGCAAGACCGGCGTGTGGCCCGGCATCGTCATCGTGGTGTCCTTCACCGCTGGCGCCGTGTTCCTCATGTGGTTGGGTGAGCAGATCACCGAGTTTGGCGTGGGCAACGGTATTTCGATTATCTTGTTTACCGGTATCGTCTCCCGCCTCCCGGCCATGATCCAGACCATCTACACCGGCATCCGCAACTGGGCCGCCAATCCGGACCAGACCAACTGGACTGCGGACGAGATCGCTGCCTTCCACACCATGAATCCGGGCATCGCTGCCCTGCTGGTGGTGGGTATGCTCCTGCTGGTGGTCTTCATCGTGTTTATCAGTAACTCTGAGCGCAAGATCCCCGTTCAGTACGCCAAGCGCGTGGTGGGCCGGAAGATGTACGGTGGCCAGTCCACCCACATCCCCATCAAGGTCAACCTCAGCGGCGTGCTGCCCATCATCTTCGCCCAGTCCATTGCCATGATCCCCGCGACCATCGGCATGTTCGTGCCCTCCTCCCAGACGGAGGGTTCCGCCTGGCACACGTTCCTGACGGTGTTTAATTCCACCGGTCTCCTGTATGCCATCATCTATTTCCTGCTGATCTTCCTGTTCAGCTATTTCTACGCCACCATCCAGTTCAACCCCATCGAAGTGGCCAACAACCTGAAGAAGAACGGCGGCTTTGTGCCCGGCTTCCGGCCTGGCCGTCCCACGGCTGAGTTCCTGGGCAAGGTGCTCTCCCGCCTGACCTTCTTCGGCGCCATCTATCTGGGTATCGTGGCCCTGCTGCCCATCATCACAGAGAATATCACCGGCATCGTCAACATGTCCATCGGCGGCACCTCCGTCATCATCGTGGTGGGCGTTGCTTTGGAAACCACCAAGATGATCGAGGCACAGATGCTGATGCGCCATTACAAGGGCTTCCTGGAGTAAGGAAGGAGTTCAAGTATGAAACTGATTCTTTTAGGCCCTCCAGGGGCCGGGAAAGGCACCCAGGCTGACATTCTCAGCAAGCGCCTTGCCATTCCCACCATCTCCACAGGTAACATCCTCCGGGCTGCCGTGAAAAACGGCACCCCGGTGGGCCTGAAGGCCAAGGAGTATATGGACGCCGGGAAGCTGGTCCCCGATGAGGTCATCATCGGCGTGATCTCCGAGCGTCTGGCGGAGCCGGATTGCCAGAAGGGCTATATCCTGGACGGCGTCCCCCGCACCATCCCCCAGGCCGAGGCCCTGGAGAAGGCGGGCATCGTTTTTGACGCGGTGGTCTCCATTGAGATCACCGACCAGGAGATCGTGGACCGTATGGCTGGCCGCCGGGTCTGCACTGCCTGCGGCACGCCCTTCCACGTGAAGAACATGCCCCCCAAGACCGAGGGCGTGTGCGACAACTGCGGCGGGAAGCTGGAGGCCAGAGCCGACGACAAGCCCGAAGTGGTCCGGGACCGCCTGGCGGTCTACCACAAGGAGACCGCTCCCCTGAAGGATTACTATGGGGAGAGGAAGCTGCTGAAGATGGTAGACAATCAACCCACTGTGGCTGCGACCACCACTGCGATCCTAGAGGCTCTGGGGCTTTAAGCGATGATATCATTGAAGTCTGCCAGAGATATCGAGGGGATGCGCCGAGCAGGGCAAATTACCGCGGCGGCCCGCGCACTTGCGGGCAAAATGGTACGCCCTGGCGTGACCACCCTTGAAATAGATAACGCAGTACGCAAGTTCATCACAGGCCACGGCGCAAGGCCATCGTTCCTGCACTTCCCCGGCCCGCCGGGGACCCGGCCCTTTCCTGGGGCGGCCTGCATTTCGGTGAACGACGAGGTCATCCACGGGATCCCTGGAAAGCAGGTGCTCCGGGAGGGGGACATCGTCAGCGTGGACGTAGGCGCCTATATCGGCGGCTTTCACGGGGACTGCGCAGGCACCTTCGCCTGCGGGAAGGTCAGCGAGGAGGCGCAGCGGCTCATTGCCGTCACCGAGCAGTCCTTCTGGGCGGGCATCCAATTCGCCCGCTTCGGGTACCGTGTCTCCGACATCTCCCACGCCGTCCAGGAGTACGTGGAGGACCACGGCTTCTCGGTGGTGCGGGACTATGTGGGCCACGGCGTAGGCGCCCAGCTCCACGAACCCCCGGAAGTCCCCAACTATGGGAAACCCGGCCACGGTCCCCGGCTTGCTCCCGGTATGACCCTGGCGGTGGAGCCCATGGTGAACCAAGGGGGGGCGCGGATCAAGGTGATGCGCGACGGCTGGACCGTGAGGACCGCCGACGGCAGCCTGTCCGCCCACTATGAAAATTCCATCCTCATCACAAAGGGTGAGCCTGAGATCCTCACCCAGGTGGGGGACCTGCGCGTATGATAGTCCGTCAAGGCGATGTAGTACGCTCCGCCGCCGGCCACGACAAGGACCAATTCTTCCTGGTATTGCGGGAGGAGGGGGACTTTCTCTGGCTGGTGGACGGGAAAAGCAGAAGGCTTGAGACTCCCAAACGCAAGCGGCGCAAGCACGTCGCCTCTGCGGGGGTCTGGACGCACCCGGTTACCGGACGCCTGCGAGAGGGCGCGCCGGTGCTGGACAGTGAGGTCCGGAAGGCGCTGGCCGTCTTTCGGAAAAGGTTCAGTGAGACCAAGGAGGTATGACGCTTGGCAAAAAGCGACATGATCGAGCTGGAAGGGACTGTGGTTGAGGCGCTGCCCAATACCACGTTCCGGGTCGATATCGGAAACGATCACATCATTCTAGCTCATATTTCCGGAAAGCTCAGGATGAATTTCATCCGCATTCTGCCGGGTGACAAGGTTACCGTCCAGATCTCCCCGTATGATCTGACACGGGGGAGGATCACCTGGCGCAGTAAATCCACCAAGTAAGACGGAGAGGGAAGGGCCCTCTCTGCCGTGAGCAACAGGCTTACAGGAGGTAGAAAGTTATGAAAGTAAGACCGTCCGTCAAGCCCATGTGCGAAAAATGCAAGGTCATCAAGCGCAAGGGCAAAGTCATGGTCATTTGCGAGAACCCCAAGCATAAGCAGAGACAAGGTTAAAAGGAGGCGCTGAAGGAATATGGCAAGAATTGCCGGCATTGACCTGCCGAAGAATAAGAGGGTTGAGATCGCCCTGACATATATCTTTGGGATCGGACGCACCAGCGCCACCAAGATCCTGGAGGCAACGGGGATCAACCCCGACACCCGTGTCAAAGACCTCACCGAGCAGGACGAAGCGGCCCTGCGTGAAGTCATCAGCCGTGACTATCTGGTAGAGGGCGACCTGCGCCGCAACGTGGCAATGGACATCAAGCGCCTCACCGAGATCGGCTGCTATCGTGGCATCCGCCACCGTAAGGGCCTGCCTGTGCGGGGCCAGCGCTCCAAGACCAATGCGCGCACCCGGAAGGGTCCCAAGCGCACTGTGGCCAATAAGAAGAAGTAAGGGAGGGAGAGTATCGTATGGCTAATCCCAAGAAGAAGGTCGTCAGAAGACGCCGTGAACGCAAGAATATTGAGAAGGGCGCAGTGCATATCCGCTCTTCCTTCAACAACACTATGGTTACCGTGACCGACACTGCCGGCAACGCCCTTTCCTGGGCTTCCGCAGGCGGCCTGGGGTTCCGCGGCTCCAGAAAGTCCACCCCCTACGCAGCCCAGACTGCGGCAGAGACCGCTGCCAAGGCTGCCATCGAGGCCACTGGGCTCAAGAGCGTGGAGGTATACGTAAAGGGTCCCGGTTCCGGCCGTGAGGCTGCCATCCGCGCCCTTCAGGCTGTGGGTCTGGAAGTCACCATGATCAAAGACGTGACCCCCATCCCCCACAACGGCTGCCGTCCCCCCAAGAGACGCCGCGTCTAAGCGAAGGAAAGGAGAAAATCAATTATGGCAAAGAATACGCAGCCTGTCGCCAAGCGCTGCAAGGCGCTGGGCATTTCTCCTACCGTTATGGGTTACAGCAAGAAGGAGACCAACCGTAACCCCGGCGGCCAGATGAGAAAGAAAAAGAGCGAGTATGCCCTGCAGCTGGCAGAGAAGCAGAAGGTCAAGTTCGTCTATGGCATCCTGGAGAAGCAGTTCCGTTCTTACTATGAGAAGGCTTCCCGTATGCCCGGCAAGACCGGTGAGAACCTGCTGGTCCTGGTGGAGCGCCGCCTGGACAACGCAGTGTACCGCCTGGGCTTCGCCATGACTCGCCGTGAGGCCCGTCAGCTGGTGAACCACGGCCACTTCACCGTCAACGGCCGGAAGGTGAATATCCCCTCCTTCCTGGTCAAGCCCGGCGACGTCATCGAGGTGGCGGAGAAGAGCCGCTCCTCTGTGAAGTTCAAGAGACTCACTGGGGAGGACGCCGTGATGGTGACCCTGCCTCAGTGGCTGGAGAGAGAGAAGAACAGCTTGAAGGGTACTGTGTCTAAGATGCCCGCGCGGGAAGACATTGATATGCCCATCGAGGAACACCTCATCGTCGAGTTGTACTCCAAATAATACCTTACCCTCGGCAGGAAAACGGAATGACGACACGGCGGGGGTCACCCCGCCCGACGTAAGAAGGAGGGTAATCAATGGTAGAAATCGAAAAGCCGCGCATCGAATGCATCGAGAAGCCAGGGGACAACTCCTACGGCAAGTGTACTGTCGAGCCTTTGGAGCGTGGCTATGGAACCACGTTAGGGAATTCTCTCCGCCGGATCTTGCTGTCCTCGCTGCCCGGTACCGCAGTCACCAGCATCAAAATAGCAGGCGTCCAGCATGAGTTCAGCTCTATCCCCGGCGTAAAGGAAGACGTGACGGAAATCGTCCTGAACGTCAAGGGTATCATTGCCAAGCTCTATAGTGAAGGCAGTAAAACCGTATATATCGAGGCCTCCGGGGAGGGCGTGGTGAAAGCCGGTGACATCAAAGCCGACAGCGAGGTGGAAATCCTTAACCCTGATCACCCCATCGCCACCTTGGGGCCCGACGCGGTGCTCAACATGGAGCTGACCCTGTCCCACGGCAGGGGCTACGTACCCGCTGACCGGAACAAGACGCCCCAGACTGTGATTGGCGTGATCCCCGTGGACTCCGTCTATACCCCGGTGAAGAAGGTCAACTACACAGTGGAAAACACCCGCGTGAAGGACTTGACCGACTTCGACAAGCTGACGCTGGAGGTGTGGACCAACGGGACCATCGCTGCCAGGGACGCGGTATCCCTGGGCGCGCGCATCCTCTGCGACCACTTTACGCTCTTTACCGACCTCAGCGAGACCATGGGCAGTAAGTCCACGGTGGTGGAAAAATCTCCGGATATCCGGGACAAGGTGCTGGAGATGACCATTGAGGAGCTGGATCTGTCGGTCAGAAGCTTCAACTGCCTGAAACGCGCCAACATCAACACCGTGGAGGACTTGATCTCCAAGACGGAGGACGAGATGATGAAGGTGCGCAACCTGGGCCGGAAGTCTCTGGAAGAAGTGATCAACAAGCTGGCCATGATGGGGCTGTCCCTGGCCAGCGACGAGAATTGACCCCTGCGTTCGGAGGGAAAGCCGAACCATCATTTAGGAAGGGAGTGGAACAACATGTCCGGTAACCGTAAGCTCGGCAAGCCTACTGACCAGCGCAGGGCAATGCTGAGAGCCATGGTGACGTATCTGCTGGAAAACGGCCAGATCAAGACCACCCTGGCCCGTGCCAAAGAGGTTGCTCCTCTGGCAGAAAAGATGATCACCTTGGGGAAGAAGAACGACCTGGCAGCTTACCGCCAGGCTCTGGCCTTCATCACCAAGGAGGACGTGGCCCACAAGCTGTTCACAGAACTGAACCAGAAGTATATTGCCCGCGACGGCGGCTACACCCGCATCGTGCGCATGGGTCCCCGGAAGGGCGACGCAGCGGAGATGGCGATCATCCAGCTGGTTTGATGGGATAAACGAAAAAAGCAGCGTGTATCGGAAGCAATTCTGTACACGCTGTTTTTGTTGCGTTGGGGCGGAAACTATGGTAGAATCCAGGGAGAAGAGAAAGGAGCGCGTTACAATGAAGTTGCTGTTTGTGAACTGCTGCATCCGGGGGGAGGAATCCCGGACCCTGCGCCTGTGCCGGGTGGCCCTGGAGGAGCTGAAGAAGAAGTACGACGGCCTGACGGTGGAGGAGCTGTGCTTGGACAAGGAGGACCTCCAGCCCCTGAACAGCGCCCGCCTGGACGCCCGCCACGCCCTGGAGAAGGAGAACCAGTTCAGTGACCCCATGTTCCGCTATGCCCACCAGTTTGCCGGGGCGGACTTGATCCTGATGGGTGCGCCCTATTGGGAGTTCCAGTTCCCCGCCATGCTGCGCTGCTATCTGGAGCTGATCTCTGTCAACGGTGTGACCTTCTACTACACCCAGGAGGGTATCCCCATGGGCATGGGGAAGGCGCAGCGCCTGCTGTACGTCACCACCGCCGGGGGAGCCATTGAGAACCGCAACTGCGGCTTTGACTACATCAAGACCCTCTGCGGGGATATGCTGGGCATCCCGGCCATGGACTGGGCGGCGGCGGAAGAGCTGGACGTCTGGGGCGTGGACGTGGAAGGAAAGCTTATCGAGGCGGAACAACAACTCCGGAAGAAAATCCAGAGCTGGGAGTGACAATAGAGGAGGGACTTGCTATGCGCGAGTGTAAGAACATCATCACCATCGGCCGGGAATACGGGGCCGGAGGCCGGACCATTGCCAAAAGGATTTCCCAGGAGCTGGGGATCCCCTACTACGACAAGGATATCATCAAGCTCACGGCGGAAAAGACCGGCTTCACCGAGGAGATGATCCAGGGAACAGAGGAGAAGGAGGCCGGGCGGAACATCTTCAACTGGTTCATGCCCAGTGGCGCCTCCTCCTCCTACGACCAGGCCATCCTGGCCCAGGCCCAGACCATCCGGAAAATCGCCAAGGAGGGCCCCTGTATCATCGTGGGCCGGGGGGCGGACTATATCCTCCGGGACTTCCCCAACCTGGTGAACGTCTTTGTCTACGCCAATGAGGAGGATAAGATCAAATATGCCATGGATACCTTCGGGGAGAGCAAGGAGCAGGCCGTCAAGCGGGTGCGCCACTCCGATACCTCGCGGGAATCCTATTACCACTACCTCACCCGTGCCCGCTGGGGCAACCTGAAAAACTATGACCTCTGCCTGAACAGCTCCCCCATTGGGAAGGAAGCCTGCGCGGATATCATCATAGAGTATGCCCTGCGGAAGTAATCACAGGGAGAAAAAGACCCGGACCAGTGTTGGTCCGGGTCTTTTTGTGAATTCTGCCAATGAAAACGGCCAAAAAAAGATTGACTTTCTTTGGCCAAAATGGTATAATACATCGTTATTATCAAAAGAAGGGACTGGCTACCTGTCCTATTCTGGCGTTAGTATAGCAGAAAACAACGAAAAGCACAACCGGCACGGGGAAAATCGACCCACGCCCCCGTGCGTTCGCAATGAAATATCCCCCATACACCAGCGGACTGAACAAAGCTGCCCAGGCAGCCAGACCGCAATCCCTCCGTCAAAAAAGCGCCCTGTCTTTTTTGACGCCTTCTACGAAAGGACTGGTCAAGAGCAATGGTAAAGGATGTACACTACGGCAAGACCCTGCGCAAGAGCTTTGCCCGCCACGAAGAAGTGCTGGCCATGCCCAACCTGCTGGAGATTCAAAAAAATTCCTACCAGTGGTTTTTGGACGTGGGCCTGCAAGAGGTTTTTCGGGACGTGGCCTCCATCGGTGACTATGCCGGCAACCTGGAGCTCTCCTTCATCGATTTCACCATGGACGAGAAGCCCAAGTATAACGTGGAGGAATGCAAAGCACGGGACGCCACCTATGCCGCCCCCTTGAAAGTGCGGGTGCGCCTGCGCAACAAGGAGACGGAGGAGATCAAGGAGCAGGAGATCTTTATGGGGGACTTCCCCCTGATGACCAAGGGCGGCACCTTCGTCATCAACGGCGCGGAGCGGGTCATCGTCTCCCAGATCGTCCGCTCCCCCGGTGTGTACTATGCCCGCAACACCGACAAGGCGGACAACACCACCTTCGCCGTCACCGTGATCCCCGGCCGGGGCGCTTGGCTGGAGTATGAGACGGACCTGTCCGACATCTTTAGCGTGCGCATCGACAAGAACCGTAAGCTGCCGGTGAGCTGCCTCATCCGGGCGGTGGGCCCCCAGACCGACGGGGAGATCTTAGAGCTCTTCGGGGAGGAGCCCCTGCTGGTGAACACCTTGGAAAAGGACACCTGCAAGACCCGCGAGGAGGCACTGCTGGAAATCTACCGGAAGCTGCGCCCCGGTGAGCCCCCCACCCTGGACTCCGCCGAGACCCTCATCAACGGCCTGTTCTTCGACCCCCGGCGCTATGATATCTCCGCCGTGGGCCGCTATAAGTTCAACAAGAAGCTCTCCCTCTGGCCCCGTCTGGCGGGGCAGAAGCTGGCCGCCCCCCTGGCAGACCCCCGCACCGGCGAGATCGTGGCGGAGGCAGGGGAGACCCTCACACGGGAGAGTGCCCAGGCCTTGGAAAACCGGGGCATCAGCGAGGCCCTGGTGGACGTGGATGGGGTCCAGGTGAAGCTGTTCTCCAACCGCATGGTGGACATGGCTGCCTTCGTGGACTTCGACCCGGCAGAGTGCGGCATCACCGAAAAGGTGCGCTTCGAGGTGCTGTGCCAGCTCCTGGAGGAGTATGGTAACGACGCCGAGTCCCTGAAAGAGGCCATCCAGGAGCAGCGGGACGCCCTGATCCCCAAGCATATCATTGTGGATGATATCATGGCCTCCATCAACTACCTGTGTACCCTCTCCCACGGGGTGGGGACCCCCGACGACATCGACCACCTGGGCAACCGCCGCCTGCGCTGCGTGGGCGAGCTGCTCCAGAACCAGTTCCGCATCGGCTTTAGCCGCATGGAGCGGGTGATCCGGGAGCGCATGACCATCCAGGACCTGGATATCGTCACCCCCCAGTCCCTCATCAACATCCGTCCGGTGACGGCGGCCATCAAGGAGTTCTTCGGCTCCTCCCCGCTGTCCCAGTTTATGGACCAGACCAACCCCCTGGCGGAGCTGACCCACAAGCGCCGTATGTCCGCCCTGGGCCCTGGCGGCCTGTCCCGTGACCGGGCCTCCTTCGACGTGCGAGATGTCCACTATAGCCACTACGGGCGTATGTGCCCCATTGAGACCCCCGAAGGTCCCAACATCGGCCTGATCTCCTACCTGGCCACCTACGCCCGCATCAACCGCTATGGCTTCATCGAGGCGCCCTACCGAAAGGTGGACAAGGAGACAGGGCTCGTCACCAATGAGGTGGAATACATGACTGCCGATATTGAGGACGAGTACATGGTGGGCCAGGCCACGGAGCCCCTGGACGAAAACGGCTGCCTGGCCAACCCCCGTATCACCTGCCGCCACCGCAACGAGATCATCGAGGTGGACCGGGAGAAGGTGGACTATATCGACGTCTCCCCCAAGATGATGGTCTCCATCGCCACGGCCATGATCCCCTTCCTGGAGAACGACGACGCCAACCGGGCCCTCATGGGCGCCAACATGCAGCGTCAGGCCGTGCCCCTGCTCACCACCCAGGCCCCCATCGTGGCCACGGGGATGGAGCATAAGAACTGCATCGACTCCGAGATCGCCGTTTTGGCAGAGGACGACGGAGAAGTGGCCGCCGTCTCCGCCACCCATATCACCATGCGCTATGACGGGGGCAATGTGGTGGACTACCCCCTCATCAAGTTCCTGCGCTCCAACCACGGCACCTGCATCAACCAGCGGCCCATCGTCTCCCTCCACGACCGGGTGAACAAGGGGGACGTGATCGCCGACGGTCCCTCCACCAACCAGGGGGAGATCTCCCTGGGCAAGAATATCCTCATGGGCTTCATGACCTGGGAGGGCTATAACTACGAGGACGCCATCCTCCTGAATGAGCGGATGGTGAAGGAGGACGTGTTTACCTCCGTCCACATCGAGGAGTATGAAACCGAGTCCCGCGACACCAAGCTGGGCCCGGAGGAAATCACACGGGATATCCCCAACGTAGGCGAGGACGCCCTGAAGGACCTGGACGAGCGGGGCATCATTCGCGTGGGTGCGGAGGTCCACGCGGGAGACATCCTGGTGGGCAAGGTCACCCCCAAGGGGGAGACAGACCTCACCGCCGAGGAGCGCCTGCTCCGGGCCATCTTTGGCGAGAAGGCCCGCGAAGTGAGAGACACCTCCCTGAAAGTCCCCCATGGGGAGAGCGGCATCATCGTGGACGTGAACGTCTTCACCCGCGAGGCCGGGGACGAGCTGAGCCCCGGCGTCAATATGGTGGTCCGGGTCTACATCGCCCAGAAGCGGAAAATCTCCGTGGGCGACAAGATGGCCGGCCGCCACGGCAACAAGGGCGTGGTCTCCCGCATCCTGCCCCAGGAGGATATGCCCTTCCTCCCCGACGGCACCCCCCTGGATATCGTGCTGAATCCCCTGGGCGTGCCCTCCCGTATGAACATCGGTCAGGTGCTGGAGGTCCACTTGGGCCGGGCTGCCCAGGCTTTGGGCTGGAAGGTGGCCACCCCCGTGTTCAACGGCGCCGACGAGAAGGACATCATGGAGCTGCTGGCCCAGGCCGGCCTGTTCCGGGAAATCTACCCCAACGAGACCATCGCCGGCAAACAGCTCTACCTGATGACCGAGGACGGCAGCGACATCCGCGCCCTGGACGCGGAGGAGATGCAGGACATCCAGCAGGTGCGCATCTGGCGTAAGGAGGGCCGTCTGCGCTTGGCCGACGGCAAGACCAAGCTCTACGACGGCCGCACCGGCGAGATGTTCGAGAACCCCGTTACCGTGGGTTACGTCTACTTCCTCAAGCTCCACCACCTGGTGGACGATAAGATCCACGCCCGTTCCACCGGCCCTTACTCCCTGGTGACCCAGCAGCCCTTGGGCGGCAAGGCCCAGTTCGGCGGCCAGCGCTTTGGCGAGATGGAAGTTTGGGCCCTGGAGGCCTACGGCGCCGCCTATACCCTCCAGGAGATCTTGACGGTGAAGTCCGACGACGTGACGGGCCGTGTGCGCACCTACGAATCCATCGTCAAGGGCCACAACGTCCCCGCCCCCGGTATCCCCGAATCCTTCAAGGTCCTGGCCAAGGAGCTGCAAGCCCTCTGCCTGGACATCAAGGTCCTGGACAGCCAGGGGCAGGAGATCGAGCTGCGGGACGACGAGGATGACAACTATCAGAACATCAACCAGATTCGGGACGACCGGGACGACAGGGATGACCGCTACGACGGTTATCGGGATTCCTACAACGAGGACGCCCAGTTCACCGCCGCTGGCTTCAGCTTTAAGGAGAACAGCGACGATGACGGTCTGGAAGAGGACAGCGACGGGACAGACGAGGGCGATGAGGTCTTCGACGACGCCGGCATGTCCTATGACGAATAAAGAAAGGGAGGACGATGAGATATGAGCTATGCAGAGTTTGACGCCATTCGCATTGGCATCGCTTCCCCAGAACAGATCCGTGAGTGGTCCTACGGCGAGGTAAAAAAGCCGGAGACCATCAACTACCGCACCCTCAAGCCCGAACGGGACGGCCTGTTTTGCGAACGCATCTTTGGCCCCACCAAGGACTGGGAGTGCCACTGCGGCAAGTATAAGAAGATCCGCTATAAGGGTAAGATCTGCGACCGCTGCGGCGTGGAGGTCACCCGTGCCAACGTCCGCCGGGAGCGGATGGGCCACATCGAGCTGGCCGCCCCGGTGAGCCATATCTGGTATTTCAAGGGCATCCCCTCCCGGATGGGCCTGCTCCTGGACCTGTCCCCCAGGATCCTGGAAAAGGTCC
>CAJTQP010000013.1 GCA_910578575.1 uncultured Oscillospiraceae bacterium | reverse complement strand
AGGAGACGGAGGCCCGGCAAGACTTCACCTTCCTCATTCTCATCAACATAGCGGTGGGATTGGTGATGAGCGTGGTGGGCTATCTGCTCACCGGGCGGCTCTTCTCTCAGGGGCTCTCCCCGGAGGTCTCCGGCTACTGCGTGGACTACCTGCGCCGCTACCTCCTCTTCACCGTCCCCATCCTCCTGATGAACAACTTCACCCTGTACATGATCGCCTCGGAAAAGGCCACCCTCTCCCTGGTCTGCTCCATCACCGGCGGAGTGCTGAACATGGTGCTGGACTATGTGTTTATCGCCCTCTTTGACTGGGGCATCGGCGGCGCGGCCCTGGCCACGGGGCTGGGCTATTCCGTCACCGCCATAGCTGGACTTTTTGTCTTTTGCCACAAGGGCAGTCTGCTCCACTTCACAAAGCCTGTCCCCCGCCTCCGGGTCCTGGTCAACGCCGCCTCCAACGGCTGTTCGGAGATGGCCACCGCCCTGGTCACCGGCATCATCACCCTGATGTTCAACTGGACCATGCTGCGCTATGTGGGGGAGCCCGGCGTGGCGGCCATCACCATTATCATGTACGTGCTCATGTTCGCCAGCTCCCTTTACACCGGCTACTCCTACGGGGTGGCCCCCATGCTCAGCTATAGCTACGGTGCCCAGGACCACCACAAGCTGAAAACGTTAGTCTCCCTGAGCCTAAAAGTAATTGCCGTGATTTCCCTGGTCACCATGGTGGCCTCCCTAGCCGCCACAAAGCCCCTGGTATCCGTATTCGCCCAACCGGAGGACCTGGTGTTCGCCCTGGCAGTCTCCGGGAATCGCGTATGCTCCCTGGCCCTGTGCTTTATTGGCTTCAACATCTTCGCCAGCGGGCTGTTCACCGCCCTGTCCAACGGCATCGTCTCCGCCATTCTGGCCTTCTCCCGCTCCTTCGTGTTCATGCTCATCACCATGCTGGTGCTCCCCGCTCTTCTGGGGGTGACGGGGATATGGCTGGCTACCCCGGTGGCGGAGGGGATGGCTCTGGCCTTGGGGGCGGCGATGTTCCTGAAATACCGCAAGCGCTACCACTATTGAGGCGCAAAAAACCAGGGTCCCATTCGGGACCCTGGTTTTATATTTGTTGGGTTCTATCTGCTCAGCCAGCACAATCGCCTATCTCAGACGCACATTAGTGCTCATACCAGCCCGCAGGGCCCGGTGTGAGGTTGATGTTGACCTGCTTGATCTCCTGATACTCCTCCAGGCCATGGACGCCCAGCTCGCGGCCAATGCCGGACATCTTGTAGCCGCCCCAAGGCGCCTCGTTGAAGGTGGGGTTGAAGGCGTTGACCCAGGTGATACCAGCGCGGACTTCCTTAACCACCCGCAGCGCCCGCTCCAACTGATGGGTGAACACGCCGCCGGCCAGACCGTAATCGGTGTCGTTAGCCAGAGCAATGGCCTCCTCCTCGGTCTTGAAGGTCTGGATGGTGACCACCGGCCCAAAAATCTCTTCCCGGACGATGGTCATGTCGGGGGTGCAGTTGTCAAAGATGGTGGGACGCATATAGTAGCCCTTGGCGCACTCGCCTTCGGTGTAGCGCTCGCCGCCGCAGACCAGGGTGGCGCCCTCTTCCACGCCCTTCTTCACATAGCCCAGGACGTCGTTGAGCTGGCCTTCGCTGACCATGGGGCCCATGTCGGGGTTGTCCAGGGGGTTGCCGATGGTCATGGCGTTGGCCCGCTCGGCAAAGCGCTTGACGAAGGCGTCGTGGATGCTCTCCTCAATGATGATGCGGGAACCTGCGCAGCAGACCTCGCCCTGGTTGAAGAAGATGCCGATCATGGCCCACTCCACAGCGGCCTCCAAATCCACGTCGGCGAAGATGATGTTGGGGGACTTACCGCCCAGCTCCAGGCCGATCTTCTTCACGTTGCTGGCGGCGCAGCGCATGATGCTCTGGCCCACAGCGGTGGAGCCGGTGAGGGTGACCATGCCGATGTCCTTGTGGGAGGCCAGGGCCTCGCCCACGGAACCGCCCGGCCCCAGGATCAGGTTGGCAGCACCCTTGGGCACGCCGGCCTCTTCCAGGATCTCAAACATCTTCACGTTGGACATCACGGCGTTGGAAGCGGGCTTGAAGATGATGCTGTTACCGGCGGCCAAAGCCGGAGCGATCTTCCAAGAACCCATGACGAAGGGGAAGTTCCAGGCGCTGATGAGGGCCACCACGCCCACGGGCTCGTGGATGGTGAAGGAGTGCATCTTGCCAAAGCCCTCGTTCACGTCATAGACGCCACCATAGGGGGCCTTGATGAGCCCGGCATAGTAACGATAGCAGTGCAGGGCGTCGTCCACGTCGCCCTCGGCCTCCCGGAGGGGCTTGCCCATGTCCATGGACTCGATGCGGGCCAGCTCGTCCCGGTTCTTGTCGATCAGGTCGGCAATCTTCAACAAGATGTCGCCTCTGGTCTGGCTGTCCATGTCCCGCCAGTTGCGGGTCTCATAGAAGGACTTCTTGGCGGCAGCCACGGCCCGCTCCACGTCCTCTAGGTTGGACTGAACCACCTCGGCCAGAATCTCGCCGTTGGCGGGGTTATAAGTAGGCGAGGTCTTGCCGGTGACACTCTCGACCCACTCGCCATTGATGTAGTTTTTGCAAATCTTCATAGAAAAATCTCCTGTCTGTCACAGAGTGGAAAGGGTTTCCCATCCAGAGAGCCGGAGCGCTCTGGATGGGAGATGTATAGAAACATTCTCTGCCCAAAAACGGCTTAGAGACCCATGACCTCTTTCGCCTTGGCGGCTGCCTTGTCAGAGGCATCCAGAATCTTGGCGATCTCGTCGGGGGTAAGGGACGCGGGGGGCTCGAAGCGGATGGACTGGGAGTTGTTCAGGGTACCGGAGATGATCACGTGCTGGTTGTACATCTCCTTGGAGAACTCATAGCCACACTCGTCAGAGGCGAACTCAACGGCCATCATGAGGCCAACACCGCGGACGTCCTTAATCACGGTGGGATACTTCTTCTGAAGGGCCTCCAGGCCGGCCTTGATCTTGGCGCCCTTGTCACGGGCCTGGCCGGGGATGTCGTTCTTCAGCTGGAAGTCCAGCGCGGCAATGGCGGCGGCGCAGCAAACGGGGTTGCCGCCGAAGGTGGTGGAGCCCAGCAGATAGGGGTTCTCAACCAGTTCTTCACTCCACATAGAGGGACGGCAAATGAGGCCAGTGATGGGCATCACACCGCCGCCGAAAGCCTTACCAAAGGTCATGATATCGGGGGTGATTTCCTCTGCGTCGCAGCGCCACAGGGTGCCGGTACGGCCCATGCCGGTCTGGATCTCGTCGATGATGAGGACAACATCCAGCTCATCGCAGATGGCGCGCACTTCCTTCAGATAGCCAGCGGGCGGGATGATAACGCCGGCCTCGCCCTGGATGGGCTCCAGAACCACGGCGGCGATGGACTCGCCCACTTCCCGCAGATTCTCAATGGCGGTACGGATGGCAGCGGCGTTGCCATATTCCACGTGCTGCACCTGCTGGAGCAGAGGCAGATAGGGCTGACGATAGATCCCCTTCGCAGTCAGGGACAGGGAGCCGCCGGTCTTGCCGTGGAAGGCATGGGTGGTGGCGATAAACCACTTGCCCTTGCTCTTGAACCGGGCCAGCTTCATGGCGATTTCAACGGCCTCGGTGCCGGAGTTGGTGAAGAAGCACTGCTGCAAATCACCGGGGGTGCAGTCTGCCATTGCCTTGGCCAGATAGCCGCGCAGGGGGTCAATGAGCTCCTGAGAGTGCAGGCCCTGACGGCTCAGCTGTGCCTTCACCGTGTCGATGATGAGGTCCTCGCTGTGGCCGGCCACATAGATACCAAAACCACCCATGGCATCCAGGAACTTCTCGTTGTCATAGAGACCACGGAAGTAGGAGCCGCCGTCTTCCCATTCCAGAACGGCGTTGCCTTCGGTCTCGGAAGAGACGCACTTTCTGTAATTGATCCAGCCGGGGCTGACACAGGTGTTGAAGTGCTCCACGGTCTCCTTCACCATCTGGGCCTTTTCCTCCGCAGGAATCTCGTCGGCTTTCATGTGGATGAGTTTAATGACTCGGTCTAAATCCTTCACGACTTGATCTCTGTTTTTCTCATAATTGTACATTGTTGATCCTCCTTATAAAATTGCGTTTGGTTTTGTCCCCGTCTTTTGGTTTGGGGGTTCGCACTGGGCTGGGTCCAGCCCCTGTCTGTTCTAAAAAACATGTACGGTGCAGGGACGGGCATTTTCCGCGCCCCCGATTCTTCTGTCGCGCTTTCCATTTCGATGGTAAATCTTCCTGTTTTTTGGGGTCTATCCCCTGTGTGCTTCCTATTCTAAGCGATTTTGCAAATTTTTGAAATTCTTTTATTCAATTAGTTAATACCATAAATCAGGTATACACTGCGTAATTAAAAGTATATTTTTTCGTTTTATTTTCTGATATAATGACAGAAAACAGGAATCTGCTAAGGAAGCGGGGAGGTAATGTGGTAAAGAAAAACATATTTTTGATCTTCAACAACGTGGTCTGTGAGCTGTACCGCTGCCGGACGTATGCTGATCTTGGGGAGTATTTCCTCCCCATCCTGCGGATGCTGATCCCCTTCCGCTATGCCAGTATCATGCGCCGGGAGGCCGATGAGAGCCGCATCCGCCTGGTGGACCCCCTGTGTGTCCCGGCGGAGTTTGAAGAGGCAGAGCGCAACTACATGCGCTACGCTGACGACGACTACACCGCCTGGCTCAACTGCTGCCGGGAGTCCACCATCTTTCGGGAGAGTGACCTTCTAGGGGAACAGCAGCGGCTGCGCTCCACCATCTATCAAAAGTGTTATCAGAAGTTCGACGTGTACGACTCCCTGCAATACGGCATCGTCCACAACGGCAAGCCCTTGGGGGCCTTGAGCCTATTCTGCGGCCGGGGGGATGGACCCTTTACCGACGACGAGCTGTTCCTGCTGCGCTCCGTTGGCATCCACCTGAACCAGCAGATGGACGTGCTGCTCAACCGAATGTACCACCAGGGACCTGCATCGGGCTATGATATCCCCGCCATCGCCACCCGCTACGGTCTCACCGCGCGGGAGACCCAGCTTTTGGAACTGCTCACCCGCTTCCGGGACAACCGAGAGATTGCAGAGGCCCTCCATGTCCAGGAGTCCACCCTGCAAAAGCATTTCCAAAATATCTTCCGTAAGTTCGGCGTAACCTCCCGTTGGGGGATCATGCGGCTGCTTTTAGAAGGTGATCCACGAAACTAAATAAAAATAAATAGAGAGAATCAACATGGGAACAGCCCTGGGCTGTTCTCCGCGTCCTTCCCTCCCTGTAGGGGGAAGGCGGAAGGGAGAGTGAAACCATGGATGGAAACTATGGCATTATCAGCATCATTCCCGTCATTGTCCTAATCATCGCAGCCTTTATCACCAAGCGCACCTTTGAGTCCCTGTTCCTTGCCACCCTGCTGGCCCTGATAATCGGCTTCAAGGGCGACTGGTTCACCGCCTTCATTGAACAGCTTCAGGAAGTCGCCGCCAACGACATTTGGGTCCTGCTGGTGGTGGCCCTGCTAGGAGGCATGGTGGGCGTTTTGGAGAAATCCAAGGCGGCCATGGGCTTTTCCGGCCTGTTGGCCAAATTCGCCACCAACAAAAAACGCTCCCTGCTGGCGGAGTGGGCCCTGAGCGTTTTGCTGTTCGTGGACGACTACCTGAACATCCTCACCACCGGCTCCATCGCCAAGCGGCTCAACGACCCCCACCGGGTCCACCGCTCTATGACCGCCTATATCATCGGCTCCACCTCCGCCCCTATGGTGGTGCTGGTGCCCCTCTCCTCCTGGTCCATCTACTACGCCAGCTTGCTGGACAGCACCGGCATCGTCCCGGAGGGTAGCAGTGCCGTGGGATACTACATGCAGTCCATCCCCTTTATGTTCTACCCCATGTTCTGTCTGTTGGTGCTGCTCCTAGTGATCACCGGGGTGATCCCCCTCTTTGGTCCCATCAAGAAGTATCAAAAGCAGGCCGAAGAGACCGGAAACCTCTTCATGGAAGTCCGGCCCAATGAGGAGGGCGAGGATGAGGAGAGCAGCGGGGACAGCAAGGCGAAAAGCGGCGGTGTCATCGACTTTCTCCTGCCCCTCATCGTCCTCTTGGCCGCCACCATTATTTTTGACGTGGACGTCCTCAGCGGCCTGGTGGTGGCCCTGGTGTTCACCGGGGTGATGTACATAGCCCGGAAGCTCATGAGCCTCTCGGAGTATGTGGACTCCGTCTGGGAGGGCTGCTCCACCATGCTGTCCATCCTGGCCCTGCTGCTGATCGCCTTCCTGTTCAAGGCTTCCTGCGAAAACCTGGGCATGTCCGACTACATCATCGGAAAGGTGGCCCCCCTTATGGCCGGTCAGCTCCTGCCCTTCGTGGTGTTCCTGGTGTCCACCCTGATGACCTTTGCCCTGGCCAACGCCTGGGGCGTGTCCGCCATCATGGTGCCCCTGATCGTCTCCCTGGCCCTTCGCATGGACGCCAACGTGGCCGTGGCAGTCTCCGCCATCTTCTCCGGCTCCGTGTTCGGCACCCAGCTGTGCTTCTATTCGGACAACGCCATCCTCATTTCCCAGGCCACCAATATCCTCCCCATGGACCACGTGAAAACCCAGATGCCCTTTGCTCTGGTGGCTGGTGTTCTCACCTGCGCCGCCTACCTCATCTACGGTTTCGCGTTTCTGGGGTAAGAGAAACACAACGCCCCGCTCCCCTTTATATGGAGCGGGGCGTTTCCCTGTTTCTATCTTCCCCCTCGACGCAGCCCCCCACCTATGGTATAATCAAACTATATTTCCCAGCTGGAAGTGATACCATGGGCGAAGTGAAGCAAACAAAAAAACGCCTCTGTGTGGGTCTGTTGGCCCATGTGGACGCAGGAAAAACCACTCTCTCCGAGGCCCTGCTCTACGCCGCCGGGGCCATCCAGACCCTGGGCCGGGTGGACCACCGGGACTCCTTTCTGGACACCCACGCCCTGGAACGCAGCCGGGGCATCACCATTTTCTCCAAGCAAGCGGAGTTTGAGACGAAGGAGCTGTCCGTCACCCTCCTGGACACCCCCGGCCACGTGGACTTTTCCGCAGAGATGGAGCGGACCCTGCAAGTGCTGGACTATGCCATCCTGGTGATCTCCGCCACCGATGCCGTCCAGGCCCACACGGAAACCTTGTGGCGGCTGCTCCGGCGCAGCCATATCCCCACCTTTGTGTTCGTCACAAAAATGGACCTCCCCTCCCCTGGCTCCGCCGCTCTGATGGAGGAGTTGCGGCAGCGGCTGGACGAGGGATGCATCGACTTCACCACCCAGGACGATGCCTGGGCGGAGGCAGTGGCCCTGCGGGACGAGACGATGTTGGACAAGTATCTGGACCGCGGCCAGCTCTCCCCGCGGGATGTCTCCGGCCTGATCCGCCTGGGCAAGGTATTCCCCTGCTTCTTCGGCGCGGCCCTGCGCATGGAGGGCATCGACGCCTTCCTCCAGGGCTTCACGGACTTCACCGAGGCCCCCGCCTACCCCGCTGACTTTGGGGCGCGGGTGTATAAGATCGCGCGGGATCCCCAGGGCAACCGCATGACCTTCTTGAAGCTCACTGGCGGGCAGTTGAAAGTCCGGGAGGCCGTGACCTACCTGCCCCTCCAGGGGGAGGCGTTGACGGAAAAAGTCACCCAGCTTCGCCGCTACTCCGGGGAGAAATTCCAGACAACGGAGGTGGTAGAGGCGGGACAGGTCTGCGCCCTGCTGGGCCTCTCCGCCACCTACCCAGGCCAGGGCTTCGGCCTGGAGTCCCCCGCCCCGCCGCCGCTGCTGGAGCCGGTGCTCACCTACCGCCTCATCCTCCCCCCCGACTGCTCCCCCCAAGTCCTCCTGCCCAAGCTCCGGCAGCTGGAGGAGGAGGACCCTCAGCTCCATATCCTCTGGGAGGAGCGCTCCGGGGAGATCCACACCCGGCTCATGGGTCAGGTACAGATCGAGGTACTCAAAAGCCTCATCGCCCAGCGCTTCGACGTGAACGTAGAGCTGGACGCCGGCCGTATTTTATATAAGGAGACCATCGCCGCCCCGGTGGAGGGGGTGGGGCACTACGAACCCCTGCGGCACTACGCCGAGGTACACCTGCTCCTGGAACCCCTAGAACAGGGGGCGGGGCTGGTGCTGGACAGCCGCTGTCCCGACGAGCTGCTGGACCGGGGCTGGCAGCGGCTGATCCTCACCCACCTGGCGGAAAAGCCCCACCTGGGGGTCCTCACCGGCTCCCCCATCACGGACCTGCGCATCACCCTCATGTCCGGTCGGGCCCACTTGAAACACAGCGAGGGGGCGGATTTCCGCCAAGCCGCCTACCGGGCGGTGCGCCAGGGGCTGATGCAGGCCCAAAGCGTCCTCTTAGAGCCCTGGTACGCCTTCCGTCTGGAAGTCCCTACAGAGCAGTTGGGCCGGGCCATCAGTGATCTACAGAACATGGGCGGGACCTTCTCCTCCCCGGAACAGCGGGAGGATTTCTCCCTCCTCACCGGCACCGCTCCGGTGTCCGCCATGGCGGACTATCCCCTAGAAGTGGCCGCCTACACCCGTGGCCGGGGCCGCATCTCCTGTTCCCTCCACGGCTACGCCCCCTGCCGCCGGGAAGCCCAGGTGGTGAAGGAGATCGGCTATGAGGCAGAACGGGATTTGGACAACTCCCCGGACTCCATCTTCTTCGCCCGTGGGGCGGGGTTCAACGTAAAGTGGGACCAGGTGCCCCAGTACATGCACCTGGAGAGCTGCCTCAAGCCAGAGCGTCCCCCGGACGCCCCCTTGGTCCCCAGAGTCTATACCAAAAACCTGGACATCGACGAAAAAGAGCTGGAGGCCATCTTCCTCCGAGAATTTGGCCCGGAGAAGCACCGGGAGTACCAATTCCTCCGCCAGCAGCCCCAGACCCAACCCCAGCGCACCATTGCCCCGCCCAAACAACAATACCTTATCGTGGACGGCTACAACATGATTTTCGCCTGGGACGCTTTGAACAGCCTGGCCCGCCAGGACCTGGACGCCGCCCGCACCCAGCTCATGGACATGCTCAGCAATTTCGCCGCCTACAAGGGCTGCCGCCTGGTGCTGGTCTTTGACGCCTACAAGGTGAAGGGCGGCCAGGGCAGCCGCTTTGACCACCACCATATCCACGTGGTCTACACCAAAGAGGGGGAGACCGGGGACATGTTCATCGAGAAATTGGTCAACGAGATCGGCCGCAACTACGCCGTCCGGGTGGCCACCTCCGACGGGCTCATCCAGCTCTCCGCCCTGCGCTCCGGTGTCCTGCGCATTTCCGCTGCGGAGCTCTGGCAGGAGGTGGAGTGGGTGGGGCGGCAAATCGACAACGCTGTGGAGCAGTGGAACAAGCACGGCAAGGTCGATCCCACCCCTTGAACCCTGGCAGGCTCCCCGCAACTTTGCAGAAAATCCGCGTATACTAGCCAATATACTTCACTTCAAAGGAGGGAGCAGCCATGGGCATCGCCCTTGTCACCGGGGCCTCCAGCGGCCTGGGCCGGGAGTACGTCCGGCAGCTCAGCGCGGACCCCGCTGTTCAGGAAATCTGGGCCATCGCCCGGCGGCAGGACCGCCTGGAGCAGTTGGGGAAACTCTCCGCTCGCCCTGTCCGGGCCATCCCCTTGGACCTGACCCAGCGGGCCTCCATCCTCCGCCTGCGGGAGCTGTTGGCCCAGGAGAAGCCGGAGATCGCCGTGCTGGTCTGCGCCGCAGGAGCCGGGAAGATGGGGGCCACCAGCAGCCTTTCCCCGGAGGAAAACGATGCCATGATCGAGCTCAACTGCAAGGCCGCCGTGGCAGTGACCACCCTGTGTCTGCCCTACCTGCGCCGGGGGAGCCGGGTGCTGGAGTTGTGCTCCACCGCCGCCTTCCAGCCCATGCCAGGGCTGAACGTCTATGCCGCCACCAAGGCCTTTTTGCAGAGCTACACCAAAACCCTCCACTACGAATGCCTCCCCAAAGGCATCCACGTCACCGCCGTGTGCCCCTATTGGGTAAAAGACACGGAGTTCATCCCCCTGGCCCAGGAGGGAAACCCAGGCCAGTTCCGCCACTTCCCCCTGGCCTCCCGGAGTGCCTCGGTGGTGCGGCTGTCCCTGGCTGCCAGCCGGCTGAACCTGTGGGTGGTCACGCCGGGGATCGTGTGTACCCTCCACCGCTTCGGCGCTAAGTTCATCCCCCATTGTATGATGGTTCCGTTGATGGGGTTGATTCGGCGGTTGTAGCTTCTGTTGACATGCTAGATAGAATCATATACAATAGGTACTATAATAGGTGAAAGGAGCTGTTACTGTGTCGACCACAACCGTCAATATTCCCATGGATGCAGATTTGAAACAGCAGTTTGAGGCATTTTGCACCGACATGGGCATGACAATGACGACAGCTTTCACGGTTTTTGCAAAAAAAGCGGTACGCGAATACAGAATCCCTTTTGAAATCAGCGGCGATATCCCCAATGAGGAAACCATCGCTGCAATTCAGGAAGTACAGCAGATGAAGGCCGACCCCACTCTTGGCAAAACCTACACTGACGTGGACCAAATGATGGAAGAGCTGCTTGCCGATGTATAACATAAGGACAACCACAAAATTTCAGCGAGACCTAAAGCGGATAAAAAAACGGGGATTTGATATGTCCCTACTCACGGAACTCGTCAAGAAATTGGCAGCAGGCGAACCCCTACCAGAAAAGAATCGAGACCACCCACTTTCCGGGATGTATACCGGTTGCCGCGAGTGTCATATCACGCCAGATTGGCTCCTAATCTACGAAATAAATGGGGACGAATTGATTTTATATCTCACCCGAACCGGATCACACAGTGACCTATTTTAGAAAATGGTATTTCATTGGTTCATCCCAAAAGTGAGGTATCTCCATAATGAATATTGCTTTATTCCCCAGTGGCTACACAGAAGCCGCCAAGTGGGGCCACACCCCGCAAATCCAAGCAAGCGCCAACGCAAAGGTGAAGGAGGCCCTGACGGACCGCTTTGTCCGTCAGGTAGAAGATTATGCAAAAAAAGACGCCCAGAAGGGCGAGTACATGAGTTCTGCATATATCCACATGCAGAACACCTATATCGCGCAACACGTCTCCCCTGACCGCTCCGGCCCCATGGCCCAGACCTCGGCCACCCTGCAAGACGCCCTCCGGGACGTGATCGAGGACGGCAACAAATTTCTGGACCTCCTGTTCCGGCAGGGGGACCACAGCGCACGGGTGCAAGCCAGCGTCCAGGGACAGACGGCGGAGATCTACTCCCCGGAGGGGGAAATGATTGCCGGCTACAACAGCCTAGGCGGCGGCTGGACCGTGGTGCAGACCAAGGCGGAAACCAAGTTTCATGGGGCGGCGGCCCAGGTTTATGCCCAGGCCTTCCGGGAAGCCCGGTCCCAACTGCGGGAGGAAGCCCAAGCTGTGTCCCAGCCAGAGGGCGGCTTTGCCTCTGTAGACATCAAGGCATAACGCCTTTTTCAGATATCTCCTTTCTCAAACTGTGCGGGGGCAGCTACCATCCCAGGTAGTTGCCCCCGTACAGGTTGTCATGATACTCAAAATCCGATTTTCATCGACTGCCCATCCACACAGACGCCCTTGGAGCGTGTGATGGGCAGTTTTTGTTTGGCGGAATAGCCCAAGGTCTCCCCGTCCCGCAGCACGGCCCCCTCCTTCACCAGGTAGGAGGAAATATTCATCATCAGGTCATAGACCTCCGACGGGGTATGGCGGCTGTTGACGATCTCCAGCTCCTCCTTCCCCAGGGAGCGCAGGCCGTTTGTCCAGCTGCTGACCCCGTTCTCATTTTGAAACAGGCCCACGAACACCAGGGCCGTCAGGGGGATTTCCCCCGTCTGCATGGTCATGGCCGACTGGATGAAGGGCTCCGGGAGCCAGACTGTGCCGCAGTCATAGATGCCCAGGGCGTTGGGGGCCTTTAGGCAGGTGGCGGCAACTTTGACAAACAGCTTCCCCGCCTCCAGGGGCGCGGACTTTCCTCCCAGCACCCCCACCAGCAGGTGGGCCTGATGTCTCTGGGCAGCGGTCACGGATTCTTCCCTGGTCATAAAGTTGCTGTTGGCCCAATACTCCGCCTCCCCGTCGGGGACCCTGGCCTCCATCAGACCAACGGTGGCGATCATGCCCTCTGCGGAAAAGGCGATGGCCGTGCCGCCCTCCCGCGGGTTTTCCTCCCCCTCCTCGGCCTCGATCCCCCAGTCCGCTTTCAGGGCAGCGCGGAACGCCGCCTCATCAAACTCCGGGGTAGACAGCAGCACGAAGCCCACAAAGTCCCCGCCGGGGTGCGTCTGCTCCGATTCCTCCTGGGCCCGGTCCATCCAATATTGGCGGACCTTCTCCACCATGGCCACGCATTTTTCCTGGGCGGTGGCGGGGTCGTAGGGCTCCATCTCGCTAAAAATATGGCCGCAGTGGCCCACGCCGTCCCCCTCATAGCCGCCGCAAACCGCCACCTTCCATCCTCCCAAATGGGATTTCTTAAACTTGAAGATATAATACCGCAGTTCATCCAGTTCAAAGCTTCCCGCCATCTCCAGCTTTGCTGGCTTCTTCCCCAGTTCCTGGGGATGGGAGAGCCATTCCCCCATCACTTCTATGGCGTTCTTTTCCTGTGCCGTCATCTCTTGCCCTCCTACTATGTATGGATATTTTTACTCGTCATAATCCAGCAAGCCCAGGCCCATGAGCTTCCCCGCCATCTCCTGGGAACCCATGACCCAGAGCAGGTCGCCGGTTTTCAGGTTCAGGTTGGGGTCCGGGTTGGGGATGGGTAGGAAGTCCCGCTCCAAGCCGATCAGGAAGGCGCTCCAATCCTCCTTGATGCCGCTGTCCCGGATGCTCTTGCCCTGCAAGTGCCCCAGCTTATCCATGGTGACGCCGCAGCACAGGAGCTGGTGGGCTTGGCTCACCCCCTCCTGGTTCTCGATGTACTCTTTCAAACTGCGCAGCTTCTCCCCCGGCCAGGGCAACACGTTCCACTCCTCTTGCTTACGGCAGAAATTCTCCACCGCCCGCTTGGCCCCCATGATGACCATGCGGTCCCCGTGGCGCAGGGTCTCATAGCCCTCAGGAATGTTGATCTGCTCCCGGTCCCGGATGAGCTTGATGACCTTCACCCCGTCCAGCTTCCCCCAGTCCAGTTCCTTCAGGGAGACCCCGTCCTGGGCGTACCCGTCCCTGGGACAGCTGAGGGTGATCACATACAACTGCTCCGTAAGCCACAAGTGGGCATTGCCCCCCTCACCAAACTTATCCACCAGCTTCCGCTCGTTGAGGTTGGCCAAAAACTGAGCCTCCACCTGGAGATAGTGCCCCGCCAGCTTGTTGGAGCGGCTGGCCAGGAGGATCACCGGCAAAACCATCAAGGACATCCACAGGGGATTGATCTGGAACAGCAGGAACGCCGGCAGCACCGCCAGCAGCACCGCCACCGCCATGCGGAAGATCACCAGGATAATCAACAACACCCGGTTGGAGGTCCGGTCCAGCCACAGGGCGGTGAAGAAGCGCTTTTTCGTGCGCAGCATGGCCGGGATCAAGAAGGCCAGCACCGCATAGATGGCCAAACAGCTCACCGTCTCCGCCGGCAGGGGACCGTCCAGGCCGATCTCCTCCAGGAAGGGCCACAGGGTGCGCACCCCCAGGAGGATGGCCCCCACAGACAGCACCCCAAAGAGGCCGAAGGTGCGGCCATAGTTGCGCAGAAAGAGGGTCCAGTCCTTGTCCTTCCCCGGCTTTTTCCGCTGCCGGGCCTGGGCATAGTGCTCCATGGCCTCCACCCAGCCCTCCGGCAGGATCCGCTCCAGCCAGCGGCACAGGGGGGTGGCAAACTTCAACGCCAGGGGGGTGGTGAAGGTGGTGACCACCGACACCGCCACAATGATGGGGTACAGGAAGGCCCCCGTCACCGACAGGGACTGGCCCAGCCCCGCGATGATGAAGGAGAACTCCCCCACCTGGGTCTGGGCGGCCCCGGCCCGCAGGGAGGTCTCCAGCCCCTGGCCCGCCGCCAGCCCCCCCAGAGTCAGGGACACCAGCTTGCCCACAATGGCCACCACAGACAGCAGCAGGATGGGCCAGATATACTGCACGATCATGGCCGGCTGGACCATGAAGCCCACGGAGATGAAGAACACCGCCCCAAAGAGGTTTTTGCAGGGGGTGACCAGGTGCTCCACCCGCTCCGCGTGGACCGTCCCCGCCAGCAGGGAGCCCGCCAGAAAGGCACCCAGTTCCGTGGAAAGGCCGATGTGCTGGGCCAGAACCGCCATGAAGAAGCACAGGGCCAGGGAGAAGATCAGCAGCACCTCGTCGTTCATCAGCACCACCAGCTTTTTCATCATGGTGGGGACCAGGTAGATGCCCAAAATCAACCACAGGGCCAGGTACAGCAGCAGCAGCGCCATCCGCTCCGCCAAGGCCACCCCGCTGATGTTCTGGGATACCGAGATGGTGGACAGCACCACCATGGCGAAAATGGCCAAAATATCCTCGATCACCAGGGTGCCCATGGCCAGGGCGGCGAAGGGCTCCTTCTTCTGGCCCATATCTTCAATGCTCTTCATGGTAATCATGGTGGAGGACATGGCCAGCATCACCCCCAGGAAGATGCTGTTGGTGTTGCCCCAGCCCAGCAGCTCCCCCAGGAAGAAGCCTATGGCCCACATGGCCACCGCCTGGACCCCGGCGGAGAGGAAACCCGGCGCCCCCACCTCCGCCATCTTATGGACGGAGAACTCCAGCCCCAGCCCCAGCATCAGGAAGATGACGCCGATGTCCGACCAGACCTCGATGCTGGCCATATCGTCAATGGTGGGGATGAAGTTCACCACTGGGCCCGCCAGAAAGCCGGCCAAGATATACCCCAGCACAGAGGGCAGGTTGACCTTTTTGCACAGCAGGGTGGTGAAGGCCGCAATACATAGGATGATGGTCAGGTCTAGGATCAGGGACGGGATGGACTCCATAAAGTTGCCTCCTCGGTGTTTGTCGGATTTTATACTATTATATTATATCGCCAGGCCCACTTTTTTTCAATGGGTGTTTGGGCCTTCGTTGACATTCTCCCGCCTGTGTGGTACGGTTATAATAACAAGAATTACTTGGGAGGTTTCCTATGCGCAACGACCTGCGTCCCGTATGCCGGCAGCTCCGGCAGGACATTTTGGAAATGATCTGCGCTGCCGGTTCCGGCCACCCCGGCGGCTCTCTCTCCTGTGTGGAGATTTTGGCCGTGCTCTACTATGAGGTACTGCACATCGATCCCGCCCGCCCTGACGACCCGGAACGGGACCGTTTCCTCCTCTCCAAGGGCCACGCCGCCCCGGCCCTGTATAGCGTCCTGGCCCGGCGGGGATATTTTGACCCCAAGCTCCTGCCCACCCTGCGCCAGTTGGGCTCCCCCCTCCAGGGGCACCCCCATCAGGACCGCCTGCCGGGGCTGGACTGCTCCTCCGGCTCCCTGGGCCAAGGGCTCTCCATCGCCAACGGCTTAGCTCTGGCTGCCAAACGCCAGGGGAAAACCTATCGCAGCTACTGTCTCCTAGGCGACGGGGAGGTCCAGGAGGGGCAGATTTGGGAGGCCGCCATGACCGCCGCCCACTTTAAGCTGGACAACGTCTGTGCCATTGTAGACGACAACGGGGTCCAGTTGGACGGCCCCACCGCCCAAATCATGAACGTGGAGCCCCTGGGGGACAAGTTCGCCGCCTTTGGCTGGCAGGTCCTCCCGGTGGACGGCCACAATGTGGAAGACCTGGCCCAGGCCTTCCAAGAGGCGGCGGAGACCAAGGGGAAGCCCACGGTCCTTTTGGCCCAGTGCGTCAAGGGCAAGGGGGTCTCCTTTATGGAAAACCAATGGGCCTGGCACGGCAAGGCCCCCAGCCGGGAGGAACTGGCCGCCGCCCTGGCTCAGCTTGTGTAAGGAGGGAACCCCATGAAATTACTGGACTATATCCCCCAGCGGGACGGCTACGGCCAGGGCCTGCTGGAGCTGTGCGCCCAGCGCCAGGACGTGGTGGTGTTGGACGCCGACGTGGCCGCCTCCACCCGCACCAACTGGGTCCGGGACCAATATCCCAAGGAATTTTATAATGTAGGCATCAGCGAACAGGACCTGGTGGGCACCGCCGCCGGGATGGCCCTGGGGGGCCTGATCCCCTATGTGTCCACCTACGGAGTATTCCTCTCCGGCCGGGCCTTTGACCAGATGCGCACCACGGTGTGCTATAACAACTTAAAAGTCCGCTTTGGCGGAGCCCATGCGGGCATCTCCGTGGGCCCCGACGGGGCCACCCACCAGGCCCTAGAGGATTTGGCCCTGGCGCGGGTACTGCCCCACATGACCGTCCTGGCCCCCTGCGACAGCGAGGAGACCCGCAAGGCAGTGGTGGCGGCGGTGGACATCGACGGCCCGGTGTACTTCCGCTTTGGCCGGGAAGCGGTGCCGGTGATCACCGACGCCCAGACCCCCTTCCAGTTGGGCAAGGCCCGGCTGGTGCGGCCGGGGACGGACTGCGCCGTGTTCGCCTGCGGGGCCATGGTCTATGAGGCCATGGAGGCCGCCCAGGCCCTGGCCCAGGAGGGGGTCTCCCTGCAAGTGGTAGACCTGCACACCATCAAGCCCATAGACCAGGCGGCCATCCGGGCGGCGGCAGAAACCTGCGGAGCCATCGTCACCGCCGAGGAGCACCAGCTCCACGCCGGGCTGTTCAGCGCCGTGGCGGAGGTGGTGGTGCAACAGTGCCCGGTGCCCATGGAGTCCGTGTCCGTCCCCGACTGCTTTGGGCAGAGCGGACCCCCGGAGGCTCTGATGGATCACTACGGCCTCAACGCCAAGGGCATCCTGGCCGCGGTGGGCCGGGTGCTGGCCCGGAAGGGGTGATGGCATGAGACGCAATGTAGCATCCACCCTGGCGGTCCTCTCCTTGGTGCTCCTTCTGGGGGGCTGTTCCGGCCTCAACGCCATCACCCAGCGCTTCCTCTCCCAAGATCCCCCTCCGGCGGACTATGTGGCCCAGGAGGACGGCTTCCGCTATCTGAAAAGCTGCCTGCCTCCCCAGACCCAGTACATCTACGACCAGCTTTTGGCGGGGATCCAGGCACAGGCGGAGGAGATCACCGGGCTCTATCCCGATGTGGACATGATCCGCACCGCCGCCCAGGCCCTGGGCCGGGACTACCCCGAACTGTTCTGGTTCTCCGGCTCCGGGGAGATCGAAACCACCTATCTGGGCGAGACTGCCACCGAAGCCCTCTACCGTCCGGTATACGTAGTCGGCCCCCAGGAGCGCTCCGCCCTCCAGGCTCAAATCGACCAGTGGGCAGCGAACTGCTTCGCCACCTTACCGGAAGGCGCTTCAGACTACGACAAGGTACTGGGGGTCTACCGCTACATCATCGACCATGCGGACTACCAGAGCGTGGAGAGCAATTCCATCCTCAACATTATGGTCCATGGGGCGGGACTATGCGGCTGCTACGCCCAGACCACCCAATACCTTCTCACCAAGCTGGGCATCCCCTGCGCCTACATCAGCGGCCAGGCCAACGGGGAGAGCCACGCCTGGAACCTGATCTGGCTGGACGGGAACCCCTGCTGGCTGGACACCACCTGGGGGGACCCGGTATTCGAGGGGGGCAACGCCAACGACGGTCCCTCTTACGACTACTTTTGCATCACCACACGTGACCTGCTGCGCACCCACAGCATCGACGACACCGTCCCCGTCCCCGACTGCACCGTGGAGGATTACAACTACTTCCGCTACCACGGCCTCTATTTTGACACCTACCAGCCTGACGCCCTGGCCCAGGTCATCCAGCAGGCGGTGGACCAGGGGGATGCCACCATCTCCCTGCGCTTCTCTACCGGGGCCTACTGGAACGCCTGCGACCATCTCTTTACCCAGGGGGAGCTCCACGACCTCTTCCGCCAGACCCCAGCCGGTCAGGCAGAGCGGATTGACTGGCGGGGCCAGCTCTGGTACACCCGCAACGACGACATGGGCACCCTCACCCTGACCATCCCCTACCGCTAAAGGCTGTGTCAAGTCTTTTCCCTTTACAGGGAATGCCGTCGAATCCCCTCCAAAACAGCGAAAAGCCTGTCAAGTATTTTCACTTGACAGGCTTTGATTTTACTCAGGTTTCCTCCATCAGGTACCCGGCAGTCTCCGGGGTCGCCCCGGTTTCGCCGTCGGTGCCATCCCCCAGGCCCAGGGCCGTCTTGATGCTGCCCCAGAAGGGGGTCACCAGCAGGAAGATCAGCAGGAGCACCGCGATGATGATGTTGCGTAGGTTCCTCATGGCTTTCGTTCCAGCTTGGCCACCGCTGCCTTGGCCGCGGCCTGCTCGGCCTCCTTCTTGCTCCGGCCCTCGCCGCTGCCGATGGGCTGGCCGTTGAGGCACACCTCCATGGAGAAGGTCTTGGCGTGGTCCGGGCCCCGCTCCTCCAGGAGATGATAGGCCAGCACCTGGCCGCTCTCCCGCTGGACCAGCTCCTGGAGGGCGGTCTTATAGTCCCGCCCCACTGCGGTGCGCTCCTTCTCCTGTTTCAGGATCAAGCTGTGGACCAGCTTGCGGACCTGGCCGATGCCCCCGTCCAGATAGACGGCGGCCAGCATGGCCTCCACCGCGTCGGCCTGGATGGACGGCCGGTGGCGCCCGCCGCCGGCCTCCTCCCCCTTGCCCAGGCGGAGATAGCTCCCCAGGTCCAAGGCCTTGGCCACCTCCACAAGGCTGCCCTCACACACCAGGGCCGCCCGGATGCGGGTCAAGTCCCCTTCGGGAAGGTCGGGGCGGCTGCGGTAGAGGTGATCCGCCACGATCAGGCCCAAAATCGAGTCCCCCAAAAACTCCAGGCGCTCGTTGCTGGGCATCCCCGCCCCCCGGTGCTCATTGGCGTAGGAGCTGTGGGTCAGGGCATTCTCCAACAGGCTCCGGTCCTGGAACTGGTAGCCGATCCGCTCTTCTAAGCTCTTCAACTTGTCCCCTCCTTCCGTCACGACTGCATGTCCGCCGGCCTGATTACAGGTCCAGCTTCCGCTGCAAATAGTTCACCACGTCTCCCACGGTCTTCATGTCCACCAGGTCCTCTTCGGGGATCTCAATGTCAAAGGCCTCTTCCAGCCCCATGATAAGCTCAAAGGTATCCAGAGAGTCTGCCCCCAGATCCTCTTCAAAGCTGGCGTCCAAGGTGACGGAGGACTCCGGCACACCCATTTGATCCACAATCAGACTTTTCAGCTTCTCAAAAATCACAGTTCTTCCACTCCTTTTCGGCCTCGTTGGCCAGGGCGCAGGGCAACGAAACCAGTCGTTAAGATTTCTTTACTTAATATAGGGACTATTTTCCTCTCTGTCAAGAGGCAATTTATCAAAATCCTTTACTTTGCCTTCTCAGGATCCGGTAGACGCATGTATTCCACGTTGGCGGTGATGTCCTCGATGATCCCCGACGAGGCCACTTCCCTGGCCTGCCGGGCGGCATTCAGGAAGGCGTAGGCGCTGGAGGAGCCGTGGGCCTTGATGACAGGCTTGGAGATGCCCAGCAGGGGGGTGCCCCCGATCTCCGCCGCGTCGAAGCGCTTTTTCAGGCCCGCCACCTCGTTCTTCATGGCCAGGGCGCACAGCTTGCTCTTGGTGCTGCTGAGGAACATCTCCTTCATGCACTGGCTCATAAACAGGGCGGTGCCCTCGATGGTCTTGAGGAAGATGTTCCCGGTGAAGCCGTCGCTCACCAGCACGTCCACCCCCTGGCACACCGCCTCCCGGCCCTCGATGTTGCCCACGAAGCGGATGCGCCCCTCCTGATCCGCCTGCTGGAGCAGGCCGTAGGCGGCACGCTGGAGATCCAGGCCTTTGCTGGGCTCCGCGCCGATGTTCAACAGGCCCACCCGCGGCTCCTGGACCCCCAAAAAGCGCTTGGCGTAGTAGGAGCCCATAAAGGCAAACTGGAGGAGGTATTCCGGGCTGCCCTCCGCCGTGGCACCGCTGTCGATGAGCACCGTGTTCCCCACAGCGGTGGGGATCACCGGGGCCAAAGCCGCCCGGCGGATGCCCCGGATGCGTTTGATTACCAGGGTGGCCCCGGAGAGCAGGGCCCCGGTGCTGCCGGCGGAGACGAAGGCGTCCCCCCTCCCCTCCTTCAACAGGTTCAGCCCCACGGTCATGGAGGAGTCCTTCTTGTCCTTAAAGGCGCGGGCGGGGTTGTCCTCCATGGTGATGACCTCACTGGCGGGGACCAGCTCCACCCCCTGGGGGAGGTCCTGGTGGCCCAGGCGCTTCAAGCTGTCCCGGATGGCCAGCTCCTGGCCGGTGAAGATCACCTCCACCCCCAGCTCCTTCACCGCCCGCAGGCCTCCCTCTACGGGAGCCAGGGGGGCCTGGTCGCCGCCCATGGCGTCGATAATGATTTTCATAGTGCGTCCTTTCTATGCAAGGTCCAGCCCCTCCAGGCACGCCAGTGCCCGCTGGGACAGGGCGGCATTCTTGTTGCGTTTGCCCTTTACCCGGTAACCCAGGGGGGGCATGATGCCAAAGTTGATGTTCATGGGCTGGAAATTCTGCACCGTCTCGTTGCTCACGTACAGGGCCAAAGCCCCCAGGGCGGTCTCCTGGGGGAAATCCAGCGGAGGCCGCCCCTGGAGCCGCCGGGCCAGCTCCACCGCCGCCAAGCAGCCGGAGGCGGTGGACTCCACATAGCCCTCCACCCCGGTGATCTGCCCGGCGAAGCAGATCCTAGGCTCCGTTTTCAGCCGGTAGTAGCGGTCCAGAGTGCCGGGGGCATTGAGGTAGGTGTTGCGGTGCATCACCCCGTAGCGCACAAACTCCGCCCTGGCCAGGGCGGGGATCAGGGAGAACACCCGCTTCTGCTCCGGGAAGGTCAGGTGGGTCTGGAAGCCCACCAGGTTGTAGATGCTCCCATCGGCGTTGTCCCGCCGCAGCTGCACCACGGCGTAGGGCTCCTTCCCCGTCTTGGGGTCCCGGAGGCCACGGGGTTTCAGGGGGCCGTAGCACAAGGTCTGCTCCCCTCGCCGGGCCATGACCTCCACGGGCATACAGCCTTCAAACACGTTCTTGTCCTCAAAGCCGTGGACAGGGGCCTCCTGGGCGGCGCACAGTTCTTTCCAGAAGTGCAGATACTCCTCCTGGCTCAGGGCACAGTTGATGTAATCCGCCGTCCCCTTGTCGTAGCGGGAGGCGAAGAATGCGTGGTCCATATCCAGGCTTTCGTAGGTCACCAGGGGGGCGGCGGCATCGTAGAAGTGCAGGTACGCCTCCCCTGGCAGTTTTTGAGCAATGGCCTGGGCCAAGGCGTCGGAGGTCAGGGGGCCGGTGGCCACGATCACCTCTCCCTCCTCCGGCAGGGCCGTCACCTCCCCCTCCACCACAGTGATGCGGGGATGGCTGCGGATGGCGTCGGTGATGGCCTGGGCAAAGCCCAAGCGGTCCACCGCCAGGGCCCCTCCGGCGGCCACCCGGTGCTGGTCGGCACAGCCCAGGATCAGGGAGTCCAACCGCCGCAGCTCCTCTTTCAACAGGCCCACGGCATTCTCCAACTGGTCTGAGCGCAGGGAATTGGAGCACACCAGCTCCCCCAACAGGGGGCTGTGGTGGGCAGGGGTCATCTTCTCCGGCTTCATCTCCCGCAGCACCACGGGGATGCCCCGCTTGGCCAACTGCCAGGCGGCCTCGCACCCCGCCAAGCCGCCCCCTAGGACGGTCACCGGGGCGCTCATGCCTGCTCCTCTGGCGCGTCCTCTGGGGAGGCTGCCTTCTTGCTGCTGCTCTTCTTGCTGGTCTTTTTCGCGGCGGTCTTCTTCTCCGCCGGTTTTTTCTCCGCGGTCTTTTTCGCCGTCGTCTTTTTGGTGGATTTCTTAGGTGTTTCCTCGACGGGTCCCTCCGCTGCCGCAGCGGCAGCTTCCGGGGTCTGCGCCGCCTTCTCCGCATCCTGCTCCTCCGGCTTTTTCTTGCGGTAGCCGCCTCGCTTCTCCTCCGGGACGAAGTTCTCACAGCTCTCGTTGATGCAGAAGGGCTTTTTCGCCCCCCGGCCGGACTTTTTGAACATGGTCCAGCCACAGGCGGGGCAGTTGTCCTTTACCGGAACGTCCCAGGTCATAAAATCACAGGCCCGGCCCAGCTTATCCCCCAAATGCTCACAGGCATAGTAGGTGTAGCCATTGCGGGAGGTGCGCTTGAGGATGCGGCTGCCGCACTTGGGGCAGCGTCCCGGCATCTGGATCACCAGGGGTTTCGTAAAGGTACACTCCGGGAAGCCGGGGCAAGCCAGGAAGCGGCCAAAGCGCCCGGACTTCACCACCATCTGTTTGCCGCACACGTCGCACACCTCGTCGGAGAGCTCGTCGGGAACCTTGATGCGGGTGCCGTCCAGGTCCTTTTCCGCCTGGTCCATCTCCTGGTGGAAGCCCTGGTAGAAGTCTTTCAGCAGGGCCTTCCAGTTCTCCTCCCCACTCTCCACCTGGTCCAGACGGCCCTCCATGGTGGCGGTGAAGTCATAGTCCACGATATCCTGGAACTTATCCTTCATCAGCCCGGTGACCACCTCCCCCAGGGGGGTGGTGTGGAGGTGCTTGCCGTCCTTCACCACGTATTCCCGGCTGAGGATGGTGGTGATGGTGGGGGCGTAGGTGGAGGGGCGACCGATGCCCTTCTCCTCCAGGGCCCGGATCAAGGTGGCCTCGGTGTAGCGGGTGGGGGGCTGGGTGAACTTCTGCTCCGGCTTGGTGCCGGCGCAGTGGAGGGCCTCCCCCTCGGTGAGGTTGGGCAGGGGGCTTTGGATCTCGTTGCTCTCCTCGTCCTTCCCCTCCTCATACACCGCCAGGAAGCCGGGGAATTTCACCTCGGAGCGGCTGGCCCGGAACACATACCCGGCGCTGGTGACCTCGATGCTCACGCTGTCGTAGACGGCGGAGGCCATCTGGCTGGCCAGGAAGCGGCTCCAAATCAGCTTATACAGGCGGTACTGCTCTGGGGTCAGGTCTTTGCGCACGCTCTCCGGGGTGAGCTCCACGTTGGAGGGCCGGATGGCCTCATGGGCGTCCTGGGCCCCGGCCTTGGTCTTGTACCGCCGGGGGGTGTCGGGGAGGTACTTCTCCCCATAGCGGGCGCTGGCAAAGCTCCGGGCGGCGGCGATGGCCTCCTCGGAGATGCGCAGGGAGTCGGTACGCATGTAGGTAATCAGGCCCACGGTGCCCTCCCCCTGGATGTCCACGCCCTCATAGAGCTGCTGGGCAATGGACATGGTGCGCCGGGGGGGCATGTTCAGCTTCCGGGAGGCCTCCTGCTGGAGGGAGCTGGTGATGAAGGGGGGGGCCGGGGAGCGCTGCTTATCCTGGCGCTTGATGTTGCTCACCGCGAAGGGGGCGGACTGGATGGCCGAGAGGACCTCCTCCACCTGCTCCTGGCTCTTGAGCTCCATCTTCTTCTCCCGGCCGTGGAACTGGGCCTTGAAGCTGCCCTGGTTGGGGGCGATGCGGTCCAGCTGCACCTCTAAGGTCCAGTACTCCTCCGGCACGAAGGCCCGGATCTCCTCCTCCCGCTCCGCCACCAGGCGGGTGGCCACAGACTGTACCCGCCCTGCGGACAGACCCCGGCGGATCTTCTTCCACAGCAGGGGGGAGAGCTGGTAGCCCACGATCCGGTCCAGGATCCGCCGGGCCTGCTGGGCGTCCACCAGGTTCTGGTCGATCATCCGGGGGGCGGCGATGCTCTCGCTGACCACCTTCTTGGTGATCTCGTTGAAGGTCACCCGGTTGGCCTTGCCACGGGGCAGGTCCAGCAGCTCCTGTAGGTGCCAGGAGATGGCCTCCCCTTCCCGGTCCGGGTCCGTCGCCAGAAAGACGTTCTCGCTGGCGTCCGCCGCGGCCTTCAACTGCTCAATGGTCTCCTCCTTGCCCTTGATGGGCTGGTAGTTGGGTTCAAAGTCGTGGTCCAGGTCCACGCCCATCTTGCTCTTGGGCAGGTCCCGCACGTGCCCCATGGAGGCCAGGACCTGGTAGTTGGGGCCCAAATATTTTCCAATGGTCTTCGCTTTTGCCGGTGATTCCACAATCACCAGATTCGTCTTAGCCACTGCACAAAACCTCTTTCTTACAGATCAAACGGTACGCCGTAGGTGGGTCTATCTCCCTGCGGCCGTCCATATCGCGCTCATTCTTTCAACAGCACCTGGGTGGAGAAGCGCTTGCCGCTGCCCTCCTGTACCAGGGCCCGGACCTGGAGCATGGTCAGGGCGGAGAGCACCCGGCGGGCGGGGATGGCGGTCTTTTCCGTCAAATCGTCCACCGTCAGAGACAGGTCCCCCTGGAGGGCCCGGAGCAGGGCCGCCTCGTCGTCGGTGAGGGCCTCCTTGTCCTGGCTCAGGTCGATGACCAGGCGCTTCTCTACCTCTGCCTGGGCATCCTCTCGCTCCCTTGGCGAAGCAGCCTCCCCTTTCCGCGCCCCGTTTCGGCGCTGCACCTGGGGTTGGCGCAGGCGCTCCCGCTCCACCTGGGGCGGCAGGGAAGCCCTTGGATGGAGTTTAGCCGGATAGAGGCTCTCATATTCCTCCAGCACGTCCCAGGCGTCCTGGACCAGCTTGGCCTCCCCCTGGCGGATGAGGCGGTTGGGGCCCTGGCTCATGGCGCTGTCGATGTTTCCCGGCACGGCGAATACGTCCCGGTTCTGTTCCAGGGCCCAGCGGGCGGTGATGAGGGAACCGCTGCGTTGGGTCCCCTCCGCCACGATCACCCCCAGGCACAGCCCGGCGAGGATGCGGTTTCGCACCGGGAAATGGGGGCCCAGGGGCGGGGTCTTGGGGGGATATTCCGAGACCAGGGCCCCGGCGGCGGCGATGTCCTCATACAGGGAACGGTTCTCCGCCGGGTAGATCACATCCACCCCATTGCCTAGCACGGAGACCACCTGGCCGCCGCCCCGCAACGCCCCGCGCAGGGCGGCGGTATCCACACCACGGGCGCTGCCGCTGACCACCAGCGCCCCCTGACGGGCCAGCTCCAGGGCCAGCTTTCCTGCCGCCATCACCCCGTAGGGGCTGGCCTTTCGGGCCCCCACGATGGCCACGGCCACCTCCTCGTCCATGCGAGGCAGACGGCCCCGGACGTAGAGTACGCAGGGGGCCGTGTCTAGCTGCCGCAGGCGTTCCGGGTAGGCGGCATCCTGGAGGGTCAGCAGCTGCACGTCGCAGCGCTGGCAGTCCTCCAAGATCCGCTCCGCCTGGTCCAAACTCTTATCTCGTAAGGCTTCCCGCAGCTCCTTGGGCAGGAAGTCCAGTTGGTCATATTCCTTCTCCCCGGCAAAATAGGCCGCCTCTGGGGAGCCAAAGTGCTCCAGCAGCCGGGCAGCGTACATCCCTGGGGCGCTGCCCCGTGTGGTCAGCCACAGCCAATGCCGCAGATTACCCACCGGTAAGTCCTCCCCCCTGGCGGCCCATCTCCCACAGCACCACCGCTCCAGCGGCGGCGGCGTTCAGGGATTCACAGCGGGCGCGCATGGGGATGCGCAAGGTCTCCTCGCACTGGACCAGCACCTTCCGGGACACCCCCTGCCCCTCGCTGCCGATGACCACGGCGGCGGGACAGAGGGGGCAGGACTGGATCTCTGCCGCGTCCGCCTCCAGGGCCGTGGCATACAAAGGGATCCTCGCCCTGGCCAGGGCCCCGGTGAGGGGCTCCAATTCCGTCTCCCACAGGGGCAGGCGGAAACAGGCCCCCATGCTGGCCCGGAGGGTCTTGGGGTTCCAGGGGTCCGCGCAGCCGGGGAGGAGGATCAGGCCGTCCGCCCCGAAGGCATCCGCCGTGCGCCAGAGGGTCCCCACGTTGCCGGGGTCCTGGAGGCCGTCCAGCACCAGGTAGCGGCTGCCGGGAAGGGCCTCCGGGAAGGGCTGGGTGGGCAGGGCGCAGAGAAACAGCACCCCCTGGGGCGTCTGGGTGGAGGAGATGTCCCGCAACAGGGACTTGGGGATCTCGATCTGGCGCACCCCTTCGGGGCATTCCATCCGCTCGATCCCTGGGGCCCAAAAGACGGTCTCCAGCTTTGCCCCCCAACGGAGGGCCTCCTCCAACATTTTTGGTCCCTCGCCCACCATTTGGTTCTCGCTCCGGCGGAGCTTCCGGTCCCGGATGAGCTTACGCACGTGGGTCATGAGGGGATTGGCTCTGCTTGTGATCTGTTCCATGGTTACTCCAAATCCAATATACGGTCGTTGGTTTCTGTACTGCCCAGGCTATAGATCAGGTCCCCTTCCTGGAAGCAGTAATTCTTATCTGGGTTGGGCTGGATGTTCTCCCCGTTGCGCTGGGTGGCGATGACGTTCACCTGATAGTGCCGGCGGATGTCCAGCTCCCCGATGGTCTTCCCCACCCAGGCCAGGGGGACCTCCAGTTTCACGATCCCGTAGCCCTCGGTGAGGGTGATGTAGTTCAAAATCTCTCGGTTGGACAGGGCCTGGGCCAGGTTCCAGCCGCTCTCCCGTTCGGGGAACACCACCTGGTCCGCCCCGATGCGCCGCAACAGCTCCTCATGGGTGGCGGTGCGGGCCTTGCATATAATCCGGGGCACCCCCAACTCCTTGAGGTTCAAGGTCACCAGGATGCTCCGGCCAATGTCGTTGCTGAAGGCCACCACAGCGCAGCCCATGTTCTTGACCCCCAGGGCCCGGAGGACGTCCAGGTCCTGGCAGTCCCCTGCCACCGCCTGGGTCACCCGGTCGGCCATCTGCTGGACCACCTTCTCGTCTGTGTCCACCGCCAGGACCTGGTGCCCTGACTGGCACAGCTTCTCCGCCACCGCTGAGCCGAAGCGGCCCAATCCGATTACCACAAAGCTCTCCATGGGAGCGCTCCTTTCTCAAGGGATTATCCGATCAGTAATTCACAACTGGGGTACTTGATCTTGTCCCCCACCGTTTTCTTGGTCAAAAAGGCCAGGGAGAAGGCCAGGATGCCCACCCTGCCCAGATACATCAGGACCAGAAGGACGCAGTGGCTGGCAAAACTCAGCCCCTCGGTGATGCCTGTGCTCAGGCCCACCGTCCCAATGGCCGCCACGCTCTCGAAAAACAGGGGGAGGAAGCTGCCCCCCTCGATGTGGGCCATCACCAGGGCGGCGATGAGGGCGGCGAAGATCACCACCATGGTCAGGGTCATGGCGTTGCGCACCTGGCGCTGGGGGATGGTCCAGCCATCCACCACCACTTCCTCCCGGCCCAGCAGGCCGCTGACCAGGGCGGCCCCCAGGACCACCACCGTCACCACCTTGATGCCGCAGGCTGTGGAGCCGCTGCACCCGCCCACCAGCATAAAGAGCATACTCACCACCTGGGCGCTCTCCGTCATCTCCCCCTGGGGGAACACGGCAAAGCCCGCCGTGCGCAGGTTGGCCGACTGGAACAATCCCGCCAAAATCCGCTCCCCTGGATTCAGAGCCCCCAGGGTGCCGGGGTTGTCCCACTCCATGGTGGTGAAATAGACCCAGCCCAGCACCAGAAGCACCACAGTGCCCCCAATGGCCAGGCGGCTATATAGGCTCAGCTTCCGCCAGCACCGCGCCCGGAGGATATCCTCCCAGACGATGAAGCCCAGGCCGCCGGTGATGGCAAGGCCCATGTGGATGAGCAGCACGTAGGGGTCCCCCACGTAGTCCTCCATCTCCACCAGGGCGAAGCCCCCGTTACAGAAGGAGGACACCGCGTGAAACAGGCTGTACCACAGCCCCCGGCCCAAACCGAAGCGGGGTACAAAGCGCAGGGCCAGCAATAAAGTCCCCAGCCCTTCAAACAGGAGGGTCCCCAACAGCCCGTGGCGCACCAAACGCAGCACGCCCCCGGTGTTCTTCAACCCCAGGGCCGAGGCCAGCACCACCCGTTGGGAAAAGATGATCTCCCGGCGCAGCAGGAGCAGCACCAGGCTATAGGCCATCATGAAACCTAAGGCCCCCAACTGCACCAGCAGCAGGATCACTGCCTGTCCCCCCAGGGTCCACTGGTCCAGGGTGTCTGTCAGGGTGAAGCCCGTGACGCAGGTGGCGGAGGTGGCGGTGAAGAGGCTGAGGAAAAAGCTGCCGCTGCGCCGGGACATCACCGGCAGCAGCAGCGCCAGGGTCCCCAGGGCGATCATGGCCCCGAAGGAGAGGGCCACCGCGCGGGTGGGATTCATCCCCCGCCCGGCGCTCCAGTGTCGTTTCTGTCTTCCCAGCTTCAAGCCCCCGCCTCCTTTCCGTCCGCTTTACGCCCCGGTGTTTTTTACAAGCACAGCAGCATACCGGCAGCGTTTTTCTGCCGGTATGCTGCCGTCAAACATCATTCCATGGGTTTCATGGTGGGGAACAAAATCACGTCCCGGATGGAATCCGCGCCGGTGAGCAGCATGACGCAGCGGTCCACGCCGATGCCCAGGCCACCCGTGGGGGGCAGGCCGTACTCCAGGGCGTTGATATAGTCCTCGTCCATCATGCCGGCCTCCTCGTCGCCGCCAGCCCGGAGTTCCACCTGCTTCTGAAAACGCTCCTTCTGGTCGATGGGGTCGTTGAGTTCGGAGAAGGCGTTGCCCATCTCACTGCGGCAGATGAAGAGCTCAAAGCGCTCGGTGAGCCGGTGGTCCTTGGGGGAGCGCTTGGCCAGGGGGGACACGTCCACCGGGTGCATGGTGATGAAGGTGGGCTGGATCAGCTGCCCCTCTACCTTCTGGTCAAAGCACTCGTATAGGGCGTGGCCCCAGGTGGGCTCCACCCCATCCATGTCCACCCCAGCGGCCTTGGCGGCAGCCACGGCCTCAGCGTGGTCGGAGATGGCCATGAAGTCCACCCCCACATACTCCTTCACCGCTTCCGCCATGGTCAGGCGGCGCCAGCCGGGGCTCAGGTCGATGTCCTCCCCCTGCCACTGGACCTGGTAGGTGCCCAAAATCTCCATGGCGGCGGAGGAAAGAAAGTCCTCGAAGAGGTCCATCATGTCGTTGAAGTCGGCATAAGCCTCATAGAGCTCCACGGTGGTGAACTCCGGGTTGTGCTTGGTGTCCATGCCCTCGTTGCGGAAGATGCGGCCGATCTCATAGACCCGTTCCAGCCCCCCCACGATGAGCCGCTTCAGGTGCAGCTCTGTGGCGATGCGCATATACATGTCGATGTCCAGGGTGTTGTGGTGGGTGATGAAGGGCCGGGCGGTGGCACCGCCGGAGATGGTGTTGAGCACCGGGGTCTCCACCTCCATATAGCCCCGGCCATCCAGGAAGCTGCGCAGGTAGCTGACAAAGCGGCTGCGGATCTCAAAGTTGCGCCGGGAGTCCGGGTTGACGATCAGGTCCACATAGCGCTGGCGGTAGCGCAGCTCCTTGTCGGTGAGACCGTGGAACTTCTCCGGCAGGGGCCGCAGGGACTTGGACAGCAGGGTGATGTCCTTGCAGCGGACACTCATCTCCCCCCGCTGGGTGCGGAACACCTCTCCCGCAACGCCTACGATGTCCCCGATGTCGTACTTCTTAAAGGCGTTGTACACCGCCTCGTCCATCTCGTCCCGGCGGGCGTAGAGCTGGATGCGGCCGCTCTTATCCTGCAAGTCGCAAAAGCTCACCTTGCCCATGCCCCGCTTGGACATGAGCCGGCCGGCAATGCGCACCGCCTGGCCCTCCAGCGCTTCAAAGCGGTCCTTGACCTCCTGGGCGTGGATGGACACCTGGAACTTGGTCTGCTCAAAGGGGTCCTGGCCGGCCTCCTGGAGGTTGGCCAGCTTCTCCCGGCGGACCTTTAGGATTTCCGACAGGTCCTGTTCCACGGCTTCGTTCTTATTCTTTTCCATGCTTCTTCCCCGTTTCTCTATTATCTGTGGATCTCCAGGATCTTATAGTGGATGCTGCCCTCCGGGGCCTCCACCACCACGTCCTCTCCGGCCTTCCGGCCCAGGAGGGCCTTGCCGAAGGGGGATTCCTCGGAGATGCGTCCGTTCATGGGGTCGGCCTCCTGGGAGCCCACCACCTGATAGGTGAGTTTTTCGTCAAACTCCAAATCCTCCACGGTGACGGTGTTGCCCACATGGACGATATCCATGTTCTTTTCCTCGTCGGTGATGAGGACATAGTTGGACAAGATCTCGTCCAGCTCCGCAATGCGGGAGTAGAGCTTGCCCTGTTCGTTTTTGGCCTCGTCGTACTCGCTGTTCTCCGACAGGTCCCCGAAGGAGCGGGCCTCCTTGATGAGGTCTGCCACTTCCTTTTCCCGCACGGTCTTCAAATAGACCTGTTCCTCTTTCAGCTCTTCCAGCCGCTCCGGGCTGAGTCTATATTCCTTTGCCATGGTCACGCACCTTTCCTCGTCGCGGGCATCATGCCTCGCAGGTTTCCATCTACACATATAAAAATATAAATGACAAATTTAGTTATACGTTTAAGTATTATAGGTACTTTATTCCGGTCTGTCAAGTGCGGGAAGGGGCCCTTCGACCCTTCTCCCCCGGTTTTTCCCGAAAAAAACGCTCTGGTCCAGGGGTTTCCCCTGTCCAGAGCGTTTCCCAATTTTATTTTCACGCCCCATCCAGCAGCACCGCCAGGGCCGCCTGGAGCTGGGCATCCTCCTTGTGGGGCAGCTCCCCAGACTGGAGCCGCTGCCCGTCCTCCTGGCTGAGGGGGCGCACCACGTCCGGGGTGATCCCCGTGCCCGCCAGGGAGCGGCCACTGGGCAGGTAATAGCAGGAGATGGAGATATGTATGGCGCTGCCGTTGTACAGCTTCATGCTCTGCTGGGCATAGCCCTTTCCATAGGTCTGGGTACCCACCACCGTGGCCCGGCTGTTCTCCTGGAGCAGCGCCGCCGTGAACTCCGCCGCGCTATAGCTCTCCCGGTTCACCAGCACCACCAGGGGCAGCTGCGTGCAGGCGGCATTGGAGTACGTCATCTCCTCATGCCCCTTGGCGTCCCTGGCAAGGATCACCGGCCCCTCCGGAAGGAACTGGTCCAGCACCGCGGTCATCTCATCCACCCGGCCGCCGGGATTGTAACGCAGGTCCAAGATCAAGCCCTGGGCTCCCTCCTGGGTCAGCTCTTCCAGGCCCTGGCGCAGCTGCTCCGAGGTCCCCTTGGAAAACCTTGCCACCTGGAGCAAGCCGATCTGGTCCGGCAGCATTTCATAGCTGACCAACTGGCTCTGGAGGCTTTTGCGCACCAGCTCCACCTGGCGCAGGCTCCCGTCCGCCCCCTGGATCTCCAGGGTCAGGCTGCTGTCCTCCTCCCCTCTGATGGCCTCCACACAGGCCTGCCAGGTCTCCGGGGTTACGTTCTCCCCCGCCACGGCGCGGATGATCTCCCCCGCTTGGACCCCTGCCTCCTGGGCAGGACTATCGGGGGTGACAGCGTCGATGTGGATGCCATCTCTCTGCTCCCGGTCTATGGTGATGCCAATGCCCACATAGCGCCCCTGGGAGCGGGCGCGGCTGGCCTGGTACTGTTCCTGCGTCATATAGTAGGACCACTCGTCCCCCAGGGCATCCACCATGGCCTCCAAAACGGCATCCATCTGGGCCTCCCGGTCATACTCCCCCACGAAACGTGTTTCGATGGCGTGCTTGGCCTGGAGCAGGGCTATGCCGTCCACCCCAAGCCTTGCCCTTGCGATAAACAGCGTGCCCAGCACCCCCAGTGCCACACACAGCACACAGATCAGCGCCAATTCCAGGCGGCCCTTGGTTTTCTTATTCATACTGTTCCTCCCCACGAAAAAGCAGCGGCCCGTCTCCGTGCCGCTGCTCTTGTTTGTCAATAGGCAAGCATCCCTGCCACCAGGCCCAACACCAGGGACAGGCACAGGATCACTGCCACCACAGCAGCCACCCGCTTCTGGAAGCGCATGGGGTCCCGTCCTTTCTTTCCGCTCATCTCATCCGCCCCCTTACACTTTTAGGAATTTCCGGATCGCCAGGGCAGAGCCCCCGGCACCGATGGCAAAGCCCACCAGCAGGAACACCAGCAGCACAGAAACCGCCAGCTCCGAGAAGGGCACAGTGGTGATGATGGAGAGGATGCCGCTGTTCTCCATGGCCCGCTGGATGAGCCCATAGACCCCCCACTGGGCCAAGTAGGCCAATACTGCCCCCACAAGCCCCAGCAGAACACCCTCCACCAGGAAGGGCCAGCGGATGAACCAGTTGCTGGCGCCGCACATACGCAGCACGGCGATCTCCTCCCGCCGGGTAAAGGTGGCGATTTTTACGGTGTTGGAGATGATGAACACAGACACCAGCACCAGGGTCGCCGCCAGGATAATGGCTACGCCCCCGGCCACGTTGCGGATCATCATAAAGCCGTCGGCCACCTCTAGGGAGGCCTGGACATCGGCAATGCCAGTGACCTGCTCCACCTGCTCCACGGTCTCGCTCATGGCCTCAATATCCACCACATGGATGATGAAGCGGTCCCGCAGGACGCTGTCCGGGGCGTCCCGGAAGAGGTCCTGCCGGCCATCCAGGGTCTCCTTAAAGTTCGCCATGGCCTCAGACCGGCTCATAAAGGTGACGCTGGCCACGTTGTTGATCCCCTCCAAACGGGGCTGGAGGGCACGGGCCGACTGTTCGTCATAGTTCTCATCCACGTAGGCCAAAAACTGGTTCTCCTCCTCCAGCTCCCGGAACATGTGGCTCAGGTTCACTGCCACCAGGGAAAAAGAGCCCATGATTAGCAGACAGGCCAGGATCATACACACCGAGGCAAAGGACATCAGCCCATGGGCAAAGATGCTCCGAAAGCCATCCTTAAAATGATACCAAAATTGATTATCGCCCATTGTTGTAATACCCTCCCGCAGCATCGCTGATGATCCGGCCATTCTCAATGGCCACCACTCGCTTGTCGAAACGGTTGACCAGTTCCCGCTCGTGGGTCACCACCAGGACGGTGGTGCCCATGCTGTTGATTTTCACCAGCAGCGACATGATCTCCAGGGAACGGGCCGGGTCCAGGTTCCCCGTGGGCTCGTCGGCAATGATAACACTGGGATTATTTGCCAGAGCACGGGCAATGGCCACACGCTGCTGCTCTCCCCCGGAGAGCTGGTTGGGGTAACGGTGGCCCTTTTCGCTCAGGTCCACCAGACCCAGGATATAGGGGATGCGGCGCTGGATCTCCTTGGGGGTGGCCCCCACAGCTCGCATGACCACTTCCAGGTTCTCGCTGACGGTCTTTTTTTCGATGAGGCGGAAGTCCTGGAACACCACCCCCAGGGTGCGGCGCATCAGGGGGATCTGTTTTTGGCTGATATCCCGCAGGTTATAGCCGTTGACCATCAGCCGCCCAGCGGTGGCTTGGATCTCCCCGGTGATGAGCTTGACGATGGTGGACTTCCCCGAACCGGAGCGGCCCACCAAAAAGACGAAGTCGCCGTCGGCGATTTCCAGCCGCACCCCTTTCAGGGCTTTCGTCCCATTTTCATATTGTTTATATACATCTGTCAGGCGAATCAAAAGGTAACACTCCTTATACGGTGGTTCTCTCAGGACTCAATGCCACGGGAGACCAGGTATTTTTTCACCATCAGGGCCACCTTGAAGGTGATGGCGTCGTCGAACTCCCGCAGGTCCAGACCTGTGAGCTTTTTGATCTTCTCCAGCCGGTACACCAGGGTATTGCGGTGGACAAAGAGTTTCCGGGCGGTCTCGGAGACGTTCAAGTTGTTCTCAAAGAACTTGTTGATGGTGAACAGAGTCTCCTGGTCCAGGGCGTCGATGGGGTTCTTCTTAAAAACCTCCTGGAGGAACATCTCGCACATCACCGTGGGGAGCTGATAGATCAGCCGGCCGATGCCCAGGTTCTCATAGTTGATGATGGTCTTCTCCGTGTCAAAGACCTTGCCCACGTCGATGGCCACCCCGGCCTCCTTATAGGCCCGCGCTAGATCCCGGATGTGGCCCACCACGGTACCGATGCCGATGGTGGTCTTGATCTTCAGGGTCTGGGCCAGGTTGCTCTCGATGTTCTTGGCGATGCGGTAAATTTCCTTGCTGTCGGCGTTCTCCCCCAGCATCTTGATGACCACGATGTCGCTCTCGCTGATGGAGATGACAAAGTCCTCCTGGCTCTCGGAGAACATGTTCTGCACCACGTCCACCGCGGCGATCTCCGCCGAACCCATCTGCCGCACCAGGAACACCGCCCGCTGGGCTTCGGAGGCAAAGTGCAACTCCTTGGCCCGGACATAGATATCCCCCAGGAGGATATTGTCGGAGATGATGCTCTTGACAAAGGCCGTCTTGTCGTGCTTCTCCTCATAGTATGCCTTGGCACTGTTCAGGGCCACTGTCACCATGGAGCAGATGAGCTTGGCCTGCTCATCACTGCCCTGGGCAAAGGCGGCGTAGTCGAAGCGGGCGCTGCGGTTGGCCAGGGGCTTAAAGGTCTTGTCCCCATAGGTCACCGCTGTGGATTCAATGGCGTTCAGGGCGGCAGCGGCACCCTCCCATTTTTCTCCGATCCAGGCCAAATGGTTGCAGGAGACCACCGTCCCCTGGTCGTCAATGACGCCGATGACGCGGTCCGTACACTCTTTCATTTGAAGTACGATGCTCTGGAATATTCTGCTGGACATGGTCGTCTCCTCCTCTTTTCGGCTCTCATATTGTCCCCAGGCTGTTTGCCTGCCATGGTCCGCGCATCGGGTCAGGTCGCGTTCCCCATAGGGCGTGAGTTTTCCACACACGGGACAGCCGCTGTTGCACGATCATGATACTTGTGAGCTATTATACCTGATTTTCCAGGTGATTTCAATCCCTTTCTCCTGAATCTTTGTGGAAATTGCCGAATTTATTTCCGCAATGCCTCCAGGGCCGCCAATTCCTTCTCTGTCAAGGGCCGCCAGGCCCCCGGCGGCAGGCTTGGGTCCAGCTCCAGGGGGCCCATGGTCAGGCGTTTCAAATAGTTCACGGGCTTTCCGCAGGCTGCCAGCATCCGCTTCACCTGGTGGTATTTCCCCTCCTGGATGGTCACTAAGGCCTGGTTCCCCGCCGGGAGCCGCTCCAGGCAGGCGGGGCGGCAGCGGGTGCCGTCCTTGAGCTGGATGCCCTCAGCCAGGGCCTGTTGGTCGGTTTCGTCCAGCTCTCCCGCCACTTCCACATAGTAACACTTGTCCACGTGCTTGCCGGGGGCCAGAAGGCGGTGGGCCAGGGGGCCGTCGTTGGTGAGGAGCAGCAGACCCTCGGCGTCCTTGTCCAAGCGTCCCACGGGGAAGAGCCCCAGCTTGCGCAGGTGGGGCGGCAGGAGGCCCAGCACCGTGGGCTCCCTGGGGTCCTGGGTGGAGGAGACCACCCCCTGGGGCTTGTGGAGCATGAGGTAGGTGTAGCGCTCTGACGACAGCAGATGGCCGTCCACCAGAAGGGCGGCATCGTCGGGGATTTTTTCCTCCGGGTCGGTGGCCCGCTGGCCGTCCACCTTCACCCGGCCGCTTTTCACCAAGGCCTTGGCCTCTTTCCGGGACCAGCGGCCGGTGGCGGCGATGCGTTTGTCCAGGCGTTCCATGGTATGTTCTCCTTCGTTTGCTTTTTGGCTGTTAGTATAGCATATTTTTCTGGGAAAGGACATAGGGTTGTGGGGAATCAACCATGTGTTTTTCTGCGAGGGGAGCTGCTTGCTATGATCATCATTACGAAAAAGATCCACCGCGCCCGGCTGGTGGCCGGTTTCGTCATGCTGGCCCTGACCATCGGCTTTGTGGGGGCCGGCCTGAGTCTGGCGCGGGACATCCGAGAGACGGAGGCCCTCTCCATCACCCAGATGGACGCTAAGGGGGTCAAGACCAATGAGGACCGGATCTCCTTCCTGGAGAGCTGCGGCTGGTTGGTGGCCCCGGAGGCCGCTAGCATCGAGGACGTCCTGATCCCCAAAACCTTCGACGCCTCCTATGATGAATACCTGGCCCTGCAAAAGGACCAGGGCTTCGACCTCACTGCCTACGCCGGCAAGACGGTGAAGCGCTACACCTACCAGGTGAACAACTACCCCGGCCTCCAAAAGGATATCTGGGCCAGCCTGCTGGTGTATAAGAAGGAAGTGGTGGGAGGCGAGGTGTTCTGCAACCAGGGGGATGGGTTTATGCAGAGCCTGGCCTATCCGGCGAAAACGTCAGGGGAGCAGAATGCTGCCTAGGTCAACCCAAAAAGCCTCCCGCTCCGAGGGGGGAAAACACGACGGGACACTCCACAACAGGGAAGTGTCCCGTTATTCTATGCCTTTGTCTCCCCTGCGGTAAGCCGCTGCAACGCCGTCCGCGCAAAGCGTGCGATCACCAGGGAAGCACAGCCTGCAAAGAGGATCACCACAAATTCAAAGCCTTGACATTGCTGAAAGAGGAACCCGTAGAGGGCTGCGCCCAAGGGCTGGGCGCACATGGCCACTGTGAGCACCACGGAGATCACCTTGCCCATACAGTCCTGGGGCGTTTCCCGCTGGATCAGGGCCATCAACTGCACCGTAAGCAGCGTGGCACAGACCATGATACCAAAGCAGCCGGCGGTAAGGATGCCGTCGTTCACCAGACCCGACGGGAGGAACCCACAGCCTAAGCCCATGGGGAACACCAGCAGGGCGCAGGCGGTGAGCAACCGTCCCGCCTTGTCCAAGGTCAGCCGTTGGGCCAGGACCCCGGCCAGGATCCCCCCCACCAATCCCCCAGCTGCCATGGCCCCTTGGGCGAAGCCGTAGAGCCGGTCCGCTAAGCTATCCTCCAGGGGCAGCACTTCGGTAATCATGTAGGGCAGGCCCACCATCAGCATGGCAGAGAGGAAGAGATTCAGGGCACACAGCACCAATAGCACCTGGCCCAAGGCGGGCTTTTCCCGCCAAATCAGGTGGAGGCTCTCCTGAAAATCCCCCCGGACCATGGCCCACAGGGGTTCCCTGGGGCGTTTCTGATGGGGGATCTGAATCCAAAGTTCCATCCCCGCCGACAGCAGGAAGCAGACCACACACACCCACAGTACCGGCTTTAAGCCGTAGGCACTGTAGACGATTCCCCCTAGGGCTGGTCCCGCCAAGGCTGCCAGAGAGCTGATAACATTGACCACAGAGTTGGCTTCCACCATCCGTTCCGGAGGTACCAGGGCGGGGATGCTGGCCTGCACCGCCGGTTGATAGGCCCCCGCGATGCCGTAGAGGAGCATTAGCGTCACCGTCACCAGAGGAATGAGCCACTCCCCCCGCAGCAGTAGGGTGAAGCCCAGGAGCAGCAAGGCCGTGATAAAATCCAGCAGGACCATCATCCGCCCCTTGTTCACCCGGTCCGCCACGATCCCGCCCACGGGGGAGAGCAGGATCATGGGGAGAAAGGCGCAGGCGGTGACCCCGCCGTAGAGGGCGGCAGAGCCGGTCTGGCTGAGCAGGTACAGGGGCAGAGCGAAGCGCACCGTGGCGTTGCCAAAGAGGGAGACGATCTGTCCGATGACCACCAAGGTGAAGTCCCTGGAAAACAGCGCTTGTTTCATCCTCAAACCTCCATCCCTTCAATCCCCCGAACCAGTACCCGATACAACAGCGTAGCGGCCAGGAGAAACACACAGGCCATCCCCAGCATTACCCAGAGGATATGGCGGGGGGCAAAGGGAATCCCATTGGCCGTGCAACACACCAGCAGCAGTGCCCCCACCACCGCCGCCACAGGGGAGCGTTTCTTCCACCCCACCACAGCGGCCAACAATCCCGCCACGGCGGACAGCACCCCCGCCAGCAGGCTCACCAGCACCACCACCAAAGGGAAACAGGTTATGTCCACCTGCGGCGGGGTCTGGAACAGGCGGGAGACCAAGTACATGCCTCCCATGGTCATGCCGTTGCACAGCGCCGCGGCACTTAGGGTCATGGTGCAGCATACCGCACATTTCGCCCCTAGGATACGCCGCCGCGCCACGGGGTAGCTCAGCAGGACCCCTGCCCCGTTCCCGCAATATTCCCCCACCACAAGCTTTGCCGCCAAAATGGCCGCGAATACGCTGAAACAGGAAAAGCATAAGGCAGTGGTCAGCCCCAGCAGGCCACTCCAAGTGTAGAACATGACGTCCCCCACTTGTCCTGGGGGCAGTTCCTCTAGCCTGGGGATGAACAGGAAGAAAATTCCCATGAATTGTACCGAGAGATAGATGCCCAGCACCCCCCCACGGTAGGGGGCAGGCCGCAGTTTTTGTTTTTCCAGTTGATAATACATCATGTTGTTTCTCCCCTCATTCGTCCCACCACATAGTCCTCAAAGCCGTCCCCGTACTCTGCAATCTTCTCCGCCGTAGAAAACTCCTGGCGGATGACACCTCCAGCCAAAACACCGATACGCCCGGCGCTGTGCCGCAGCTCCCCCACGATATGGCTGGACAGGAGGATGGCCGTCCCCTCCTCCGCCAGCTCCCCCAGCACCGTCCGCATATCCAGGATGCCCACAGGGTCCAGGCCGTTGAGGGGCTCATCCAGGAGCAAGAGCCGGGGGCGGTGGAGGATGGCGCGGGCCAGCCCCAGCCGCTGTTTCATCCCCAGGGAAAACTGACGGATGGGCCGTCTTTCCTCCCCCAGGCCCACCCGTTGTAAGGTCCCGGCAATGTCCCCCGCCCGCCCCAGATAGGCCAGGTGCATGGCCAGCAGTTCCTGGGCAGTCAGGTGCTCATAAAAGCTTGGGGTCTCGATGACGCTGCCCACCTGGGCCAAGTAGGCGGTACCGTCCCGGACTTCCTGACCCAGGACAAAGATACTGCCCCCGTCCAGCTTTTGCAGGCCCAGGATCAACTTCATCAGGGTGGTCTTGCCCGCGCCGTTCACCCCCAGCAGACCGTAAATCTCCCCTGCTTGGATTTCTAAGCTGCACTGCCGAAGCACCTGCACTGGGCCGTAGTGTTTTTCCACACCGTTCACTTTTAGGATCGTTTCCATCTTGACTCCTTTCCATACCGTCCGACGGTATGTATTGTTCTAAAATATATCTGCCCTTGGTTCAGGGCAGGTATATTTCACTTGTTCTGTTGGTACAGGGCGGTAAGGGTTTGGATACGGTCCAGCAGCTCCTGGTCCATGATATCCAGGCCAAAGCCCTCCATCATCTGGGTGAACACCATGAACTTTTCCAAAGTCTCCTCTTCCGTGCTGTCGAAGATCATGGGGTTTATCCACACATTGGCCGCCAGCAGGATCAGCTCCGCCAGGGCCTTGGGGTAGTCCGTCTGGATGGACCCGTCAGCGATCCCCTGTTGAATAATGGGCATCACATAGTTTGGGACCGCCTCGTCTATGGTGTCGTGGAGGAGGGCAAAGAGCAGCTTGGCGTTGTCCTGGAAATTGGGGGCCACCGTAAAAATCTGGTCCTGCACTGGGCGGCAAATGGAGGACTTGAAGATGGTCCTGAGCTTCTCCTTCCCTGTGAGGCCAGGCCGGTCCCGAATCTCTGCCAGCATCTGGTTGGACTCAGCAGTCATCCGCTCCACCACCGCCACCAGGATGTCCTCCTTGGACTTGAAGTGATGGTAAATGGCCCCCTTGCTCAGGCCCCCCAACTGATCCAGGATGTCCTGGATGGAGGTGTATTCATAGCCCTTTTCCATGAACAAGCGGACGGAAACGTCTAGTATCCGCTTGACCGTCTCCTCCGGGTGGCGATTTCTTGCCGTGGCACTTCCCTCCTTATACATACCAGTGGTATGCTTTGTATTTTAACATACCGTCGGTATGTTTGTCAAGACTGGACTCCACATTCGCTCCCTTATGCCCCGGCGGAAGCAAAGGCCGAATCCTGCCCAATGAGGCGCTTACATACCTCCAAGGCATCCTGGTCGCCAGTGACCACATGGTCGGGCTCCGTCCCTTTCGCCTCATTCCCGCTTCCATCCGCATTCAGTCCATAGAACACACTAAAGCGGACGATCAGGCCGCTGTTGGGCAGGGATACCAGCACCGGGTCCGCGATCCCGCCGTCCCCGCCGGTGGGCGTCCCCACCAAGGCGGCAAAGCCTGTATTTTTACAAAAAGCCACGAAATTCTCCGCAGCGGAATATACCTGCTCGTCCACCAGGACCCATATCCTGCCGGGATATGGCCGTTCCCCCGGCGCAAATTCTTTGACATCCACTGTGTACTGGGGGAATCCATCCCCGTATTGCGCCAACAGGGCCTCCGGCAGCGCGTTGATTTCCCGCGCGGCAATTCCCAGGGCGGAAGCGTAACCGCTTACCAACTCGCTGTCGCGGAAGAGAAAATACCGTTCCGACGTCAAACGCTCCTTGGCATTGGGCCTCACAAGAAGTTCCTCCCAATACAAATCGCTGCCGCCGCGATTCCCTCTCAAATCAAGGATCAAGTCAGGGACGTTTTCGATTTGCAGGAAGAAATCCTCCAAAGCCCGTTTGTCCTCCTGGTAATTTTCCAACGCAAAGCTACCGATTTTTAGATACGCGGTCTTTCCATCCCCGTCGATTTTCGTAACGATTGGCGCGCTTGGCGTCTCCTTTTCCTCATCTTGATTTTGCGCTTCGTATTCTTCCTTCAATCCAATGGTGCTGCGAAAGCCCTCGTGGCTTTGGTCCAACAGGCGGTAGGTAGCTTGACTTACGGGGTTTTCCAACACCTCACGAAGTAGCACTACCCTTTGTTGTTCCTGGGGCGACAGAAGAGAATCGCTTTCCGCTATCGTATCCATATACAGGCCATATAGATACCCGTCCAAAACAGACAGATGACCTAGCCCATCAAATTCCTTCAAAAAGTAGGAGATGTGCTTAAAATACGCAATATCCGTTTTGGTCTCTGGGATTTCCGCCCGATATCTGCTATAGACGGCTTCTTTGTCGATTCCCGCCTGCTCCACTTCCCTCCAAAAGGGGTAGGAGTCCTCCAAAATTTCCCACAGCGTATCAAAGTCAGACAGCTTTTGCTCCACAGACAGGGAAAGGATATTCTGGCTTTTCTGGTTCTGCTGCTGGAAAAAGAGGAATACGCCCCCGACGCATATCGCCAAAATGAGGACCACCGCCAGAGCGATCCGTTTGATTCTCATCATCCTTCCTCTCCACTTCTATTCCAATGCACATCCATCTGGGGATAGGGGATGCCGATGCCCTGGGCGTCGAAGGCGGACTTGATGGCCTCCAGCAGGTCGTAATACACATCCCAATAGTCCTCCGTCAGGCACCAAGCGCGAATCGTATACTCGATGGCGCTATCCCCGTAATTGCTCAGCCGGGCAAAGGGGGCCGGGTCCGGCAGAACCTTTTCGTGGGCCTCCATGAGCTCCATCAGGGTGGCCTTCACCTGCTCCACCGATGCGCTGTAGTCCGCGCCCACGGTCAGGTCCACCCGGCGCTGGGGCTCGGTGGAGTAATTGCGCACCTGGGCGGAAGCTACGGTGCTGTTGGGCAGCACCAGGCGGCAGTTGTCGGTGGTGTTCAGCTTGGTGTGGACCATGCCGATCTCCAAAACAGTCCCCGCTGTGTCCCCGATCTCCACATAGTCCCCCACCTTAAAGGGTTGGGAGCTGAGGATGGTCAGGCCCCCCGCCAGGTTGGACAGGCTGTCCTTCACCGACAGGGACACCGCCAAGCCGGCGATACTCAGCAGGGCCACCAAGGAGGTGGCATTCACTCCCAGAGACTGGGCCACGAGCAGGATGGTGATGAACCACAGCAGGATATTCATTGCGGAGCGGATGAAGGCGTGGAAGCTTTTTTCAATGTGCCCCCGGTCCAAGCCCCGGTCTAGGAGCCGCAGGATGATGCGCTTGGCCACCAGGCACACCAGCAGCAGCACCAGGGCAGTGAGGAGGAGTTTTAAGGCCCCCTCCCAGCCGTGGCCGGTGAGGTTTCGTACCGCGGTTTCTACGCTTTCTCCTAGGGCTTCGGTATCTGGTGTTTCCATAAATACCTCCTTGTATTTTCATTCTCCTAGGTCAACCATGTAGTAAAAAAGGAGGGCAAAGCCGTGGCTTTGCCCTCCTGGTGGTGCGTATAAGGTCTGTCACGCTCCGCCATCTCCGGCCTAAGAGCCGCCGCTACGCGGCGGTTGGCCTCCGAATCGCCCGCCTGCGGGCGGGTGTGTTCATGGCGCGGTTCTAAGCTCCTGCACTCCGGAGCTTAGCCCGCTGCTCACGACGGCTCCACGCTTCTTTTTACTCGCTGATCTCAGTAACAACGCCGGAACCCACGGTACGGCCACCCTCACGGATAGCGAAACGCAGGCCCTTCTCGATGGCGATGGGGGTGATCAGCTCAACGTTCATGACCACGTTGTCGCCAGGCATGCACATCTCAACGCCGTCGGGCAGGGAGATGACGCCGGTCACGTCGGTGGTACGGAAGTAGAACTGGGGACGATAGTTGTTGAAGAAGGGGGTGTGACGGCCGCCTTCATCCTTGGACAGGACGTACACCTGGCCAGCGAACTTGGTCAGGGGCTTGATGGAGCCGGGCTTTGCCAGAACCTGGCCTCTCTCGATCTCCTTCTTGTCGATGCCGCGCAGCAGGCAGCCAACGTTATCGCCGGCTTCTGCATAGTCCAGCAGCTTGCGGAACATCTCGATACCGGTGACGACGGACTTCTTGGTCTCGTCAGCCAGGCCGACGATCTCGATGGGCTCGCCCATCTTAATCACGCCACGCTCCACACGGCCGGTGGCCACGGTGCCACGACCGGTGATGGTGAACACGTCCTCAACAGGCATGAGGAAGGGCAGGCTGTCATCACGGGGGGGAGTGGGGATGTAGCTGTCAACAGCGTCCATCAGCTCCTTGATGCAGGCATAGTCGTCAGCGGCGGGATCCTGGCTCTCGCAGGTCAGGGCGTTCAGAGCGGAACCCTTGATGACGGGCAGGTCGTCGCCGGGGAACTCGTACTTGCTCAGCAGCTCGCGCACTTCCATCTCCACCAGCTCCAGCAGCTCCTCGTCGTCCAGCAGGTCGACCTTGTTCAGGAACACCACGATAGCGGGCACGCCCACCTGACGGGCCAGCAGGATGTGCTCACGGGTCTGAGCCATGGGGCCGTCGGTGGCGGCGATGACCAGGATGGCGCCGTCCATCTGAGCAGCACCGGTGATCATGTTCTTGATATAGTCGGCGTGGCCGGGGCAGTCAACGTGGGCATAGTGACGGGCATCGGTCTCATACTCAACGTGAGCGGTGTTGATGGTGATACCACGCTCTCTCTCTTCGGGAGCCTTGTCGATGCTGGCATAGTCCTCGAACTGGGCCTTGCCCTGCATGGCCAGGAACTTGGTGATGGCAGCAGTCAGGGTGGTCTTACCATGGTCAACGTGACCGATGGTGCCGATGTTTACGTGGGGTTTGGTTCTTTCAAACTTTTGCTTGGCCATAATAATAATCCTCCTCAGAATCGTTGTAAAAGCCAAAGTACGTCCTGTTGTGTCTCATATTCTACAGGATATGGAGAGAAATTACAACGGGAAATCACAATTTTCCCCCTGTAATTTCACCTCCCGGATACTTTTTCCTCTCGAAAAAGCATCGAATTTTAAGGTTTTATCGTGGTTGCAGGGTTTTCCCTGCCGGGGCGGCTCAGTTCCCCTCGCCGCGGGTGGCCACGATCTTGTCCGTGATAGACTTGGGGATCTCCACATAGCTGTGGGGCTCCATGGCATACTGGCCACGACCCTGGGTGCGGCTGCGCAGGTCGGTGGCGTAGCCGAACATCTCGGACAGGGGGACCAGCGCGTCGATCTGCTGGGCGCCGGGGCGGGCCTCCATGCCCTGGATCTGACCACGGCGGGAGTTCAAATCGCCCATAACGTCGCCCATATAATCCTCTGGCACGATGACGGAGACCTTCATGATGGGCTCCAGCAGGCAGGCATTGGCCTTCCGGCAGGCCTCCTTGAAGGCCATGGAACCGGCGATCTTAAAGGCCATCTCGGAGGAGTCCACCTCGTGGAAGGAACCATCGTAGAGGGTGACCTTCACGTCCACCACAGGATACCCGGCCATGACGCCGGCCTGCATGGCCCCCTGGATGCCCGCGTCCACCGCGGGGATATACTCCTTGGGGATGGCGCCGCCCACGATCTCGTTGACGAACTCATAGCCCTTGCCGGACTCGTTGGGCTCCACACGGATCTTCACGTGACCGTACTGGCCCTTACCGCCGGACTGGCGGGCGTATTTGGTGTCCTGCTCCACGCTGCGCTTGACGGTCTCCTTATAGGCCACCTGGGGTGCGCCTACGTTGGCTTCCACCTTGTACTCACGCAGCAGACGGTCCACGATGATCTCCAAGTGGAGCTCGCCCATACCGGCGATGATGGTCTGGCCTGTCTCCTCGTCGGTGTAGGTCTTGAAGGTGGGGTCCTCTTCCGCCAGCTTCATCAGGGCCACGCCCATCTTCTCCTGACCGGCTTTGGTCTTGGGCTCGATGGCCACCCGGATGACGGGTTCGGGGAACTCCATGGACTCCAGAATGATGGGGTGCTTCTCATCGCACAGGGTATCACCGGTGGTGGAGTTCTTCAGGCCCACCACAGCGGCGATGTCGCCGGAGTAGACGGTCTCGATGTCCTCCCGGTGGTTGGCGTGCATCTGCAAAATGCGGCCTACCCGCTCCCGCTGGTGCTTGGTGGAGTTGAGCACGGAGGTACCGGTGTTCAACTGGCCGGAATACACCCGGATGAAGGACAGACGGCCCACGTAGGGGTCTGCCGCGATCTTGAAGGCCAGGGCGGAGAAGGGGGCGCTGTCGTCTGCGGGACGCTCGTCCTCATCGCCGCTGTCCGGGTCCACGCCCTTGATGGCGGGGATGTCCAGGGGGGAGGGCATATAGTCCACGATGGCGTCCAGCAGCTTCTGCACACCCTTGTTGCGGTAAGAGGTACCGCAGACCACGGGGACCAGCTTGTTGGCCAGGGTGCCCTGACGGATGGCGCCGCGGATCATTTCCGTGGGGATGGGCTGCTCTTCCAGAGCCAGCATCATCAGCTCCTCGTCCAGGTCCGCGCAGGCGTCGATGAGCTTGGTGCGGTACTCCTGGGCCAGGTCCATCATGTCCTCAGGGATCTCCTCCACACGCATGTCCTTGCCCACGTCGTCATAGTACACGTCGGCCTTCATCTCCACCAGGTCGATGATGCCCTTAAAGGTATCCTCGCTGCCGATGGGGAGCTGGATGGGCACGGCGTTGCACTTGAGGCGGTCGTGGATCATCTCCAGGACGTTGTAGAAGTCCGCACCCATGATGTCCATCTTGTTGACATAGATCATCCGGGGAACCTGATAGTGGTCGGCCTGACGCCAAACGGTCTCAGACTGGGGCTCCACGCCGCCCTTGGCGCACATGACGGTCACACTGCCGTCCAGCACCCGCAGGGAGCGCTCCACCTCCACGGTGAAGTCCACGTGGCCTGGTGTGTCGATGATGTTGATGCGGGTCTGGGGGAACTGGTTGGCAGTTCCGGTCCAGTAGCATGTGGTAGCAGCGGAGGTGATGGTGATGCCTCTCTCCTGCTCCTGGGCCATCCAGTCCATGGTGGCGGTGCCGTCATGGGTCTCACCGATCTTATAGTTGACGCCGGTGTAGTACAGGATGCGCTCGGTGGTGGTTGTCTTACCGGCATCGATGTGGGCCATGATGCCGATGTTTCTTGTGTTTTCCAGGGTAACTTTACGCGACATTCTCTTTCCTCCCGGTTACCAGCGGAAGTGAGCGAAAGCCTTGTTGGACTCGGCCATCTTGTGGGTCTCTTCGCGCTTTTTCACGGCGCTGCCGAGGTTATTGGCGGCGTCCATCAATTCCCCTGCCAGGCGCTCCTTCATGGTGCGTTCGCTGCGCTTACGGCTGTAAGTGGTGAGCCAGCGCAGACCCAAGGTCTGGCGGCGCTCCGGGCGAACCTCCATGGGGACCTGATAGGTGGCGCCGCCCACGCGGCGGGCCTTAACTTCCAGGGACGGCATGATGTTTTCCATGGCAGTGGTGAACACTTCGATGGGGTCCTTCCCGGTCTGCTCTTTGACGATGTCAAAGGCACCGTAGACGACCTTCTGTGCAACACCCTTTTTGCCGTCCAGCATGATGCTGTTGATCAGCTTAGTTACCAGCACGGAACGGTACATAGGATCGGGCAAAACTTCCCGCTTGGGTACGTTTCCTCT
>CAJTQP010000012.1 GCA_910578575.1 uncultured Oscillospiraceae bacterium | reverse complement strand
GTCATGGCCAAAGGCGTGGTGCTGGGGGTGGCCACCGTCATTTTGGTGTTGCCCTCCCTGGTGCTGGTGTTTGACAAACGCATCGACAAGCACAAGCACAGGACCCTCATCCCCTCCTTTGACCGGCTAAACCAGGGGATACTCCGCCGCCGGGTGCCCCTGGTGGTGCTGACGCTGCTGCTGTTTTTGCCGTCGGTGTACGCACAGAACCACGCGGACATCTATTACAAGCTGGACGAATCCCTCCCCCGTGACCTGCCCTCCATCGTCAGCAATGAGAAACTCAAGGATGAGTTCGACATGGCCACCTCCCACTTCGTGGTCCTCCGGGACGACCTCTCCGCCACGGAGATGGCGGCCCTGGAGGAAGCGCTGCGGGAGATCCCCGGCATCACCTCTGTGGTGTCCTATCACAGTATGTTGGGGGTGGGCATCCCCGACTTCTTTATCCCCGACGCAGTGAAGGAGATGCTCCGCCAGGAGGGATGGCAGTTGATGATGATAAACTCCAACTGTGCCCCTGCCACGGACCAGGTGTCAGAGCAGTTGGACGCCATGAATGCCGTCCTCCACAGCGCCGACCCCAACGCCATGATTACCGGGGAAGGGGCCATGTACCGGGACCTCATCGACACCTCCGCCGTGGACTTCCAGGTGACCAACTATATCTCCATCGCCGCCATCTTCCTGATCATCGCCGTGGTGTTCCGCTCCGTTTCCGTCCCGGCGGTGCTGGTGGCCACCATCGAGCTGGCCATTTTCATCAACCAGGGATGTAGCTACTTTACCGGGGCCCAGGTGCCCTTCATCGCCCCCACCATCATCAGCTGTGTCCAGTTGGGGGCCACGGTGGACTACGCCATCCTCATGACCTCCCGCTTCCAGGAGGAGCTGCGGAAGGGGCTGGACCGGAAGGAGGCCATCCAGGTGGCCGCCAGCGCCTCGGATGCCTCCATCGTCACCAGCGCCCTGGTGCTCTTCTGCGCCACCCTGGGGGTGTCCTTTGTGTCCTCCATCGACCTCATCGGGGCCATCTGTATCATGCTGGCCCGCGGGGCCCTGATCTCCGCCTTGGTGAGCATCTTCCTGATGCCGGCCATCCTCTGTGTCTGTGAACCTCTGTTCCATAAGACCAGCTATCATTGGCGGGGAATGGCCCTCCCGGCCTTGGAGGCAGGGGAGGAGACCCCTAGCCTGCCTGCTGGAGCGGGGGAGAAGGCGGAAGAGCTGGTGGGGGTGGTGCCGGAGAAGAGGGAAGATGTGGAAGAGCAGTGAACGGGATCGTCCCTTGTGCTTATGGCATAGTGGGCGTTCCCCTGCGAAATCTACCTGGCAGGGCGGCATTTCGCCTTGGATGTAAGGTAAGGCCCGCTGCCCTGATTCCCACCGCCTTTCCCTTCCCCCACCCCGAATGCTTCCTGCACCCCCAGCCATTTCCATTGACTTATCCTGTCTCCTTTTTTACAATTAAGTTACATTTTTGGCCAAGAAATGATACCATAGCAAAAGGAGACTATCCATGAAGAAATTACTGTCCCTTGGACTGGCCCTGGCCCTCTCTCTGGCCCTGGCGGCCCCTGCCTCCGCAGCTAGTTCCTGTACCCCCCGGCCTGCTTCCAGCGCTCTGTTGGGGTCCACCACCTCCACCCTCACCGACATTCTCAGCCGCAGCTGTGGCTCGTCCAATTACGATGACCTGAACAAGCTCCTGGGCAATGGTTCCTGCAACACCCAGCTTCAGATCCTGTTAAAGCTCCTCTGCAACGGCAACCAGACCAAGCCCCCGGTTCAGGTCCCGGAGAAGCCCAAGCCCGAACAGCCCAAGCCGGAGCAGCCTAAGCCGGAGGCACCCAAGCCGGACGTCCCGGAGAACCCCCCGGTCACCCCGGAGCCGGACCAGCCCCAGAAGCCGGAAACGCCTCCCTCCAGCCAGTACACCCTGGCCAACGGCAAGCCCATCACCACCGAGAACATCCAGTCCATCCTCTACGGCCTGAAAAGTACTTACCCGGAGGGGATGCGCTGGACCAACGCCAACTCCTATTATAGCGCTGCCCTGAATACCATGGGCTACGGCTGTGCCGCCTTCGCCTTCCGTTGCAGCGACGCGGTGTTCGGCACCCTCCCCGTCACCGGCAAGCACTCTGACTTTAGCCGGGTCCGGGTGGGGGACATCCTGCGCATCAACAACGACAGCCACTCCGTGGTGGTCCTGGAGGTGAAGGGGGACAGTGTGGTGGTTACCGAGGGCAACTTTAACAGCTCCATCCACTGGGGCCGGACCCTCACCCGCCAGAGCCTCATCAACGGGAACTTCGTGGCCACCACCCGCTATCCTGCCTGATGGTGCGCCCCCTGTAAAAAAACGAGCGTGTCTCCCCAAAGAGGGGGACACGCTCGTTTCCTATCGATGCCTTATTTCAGGTTGTTCAGGCTGCGCACGGAGGTGAGCAAGGCCTGTTCCCTGGTGGCGTTGGCGTAGTGGGCCGCCATCTGGGCGCTGGTGGTGTTCTTGGGGGCAAAGAGGTTGTTGCCGATGCCGTTGATGATGCCGTTCTTCGCCATGAAATACACGGCGGTGTAGGCATACTCGGAGATGTCCCCGTCATCTGCGAAACGGTTCACCCCACTGGTGTCCAGGGGATACCGGCTGTCCGTGTCGATGGTGTAATCGGGATAAGACGCCTTTTTCACCACCCTGGTGAGCATGGTGGCCATCTGCTCCCGGCTGATGAGGTCGTTGGGGCCGTAGGTGTCAAAGCCGGTGCCGTTGACGATAGAATAGTTGTAGGCTTTCAGGATGTACAGCCGCTCGGCGCAGTCGATATCCCGGAAGGGATTGTCCATGGCGATGATGGTGCGGTTGCCGGTCATGGCCTCATAGAGCTTCACCGCCACAGCGGCGAACTCCCCGCGGGTGATCTGGCCCTTCAGGTCCTGGCCAATGAGCACGTCGGGGATCAGATCCTTTTCCAGGGCCTCCTTCAGCTCCGGGGTGGCCCAGTCGGAGGAGCCGCTCCAGGCCTCATACTCCACCACGAAGCCCACCTTGGACAGGGAGAAAAAGTCCTCCTCCCCCTTGATGGTGTTGTCGTTGGGGGCGTCGTTCCACTTCATGGCCTGGCTGCCGGGGACGGAGGGGTTGGGCAGGCGGAGGATTTGCAGGCAGTCCTCCACGCCCCTGTGGTTATTGGGCTCGATGGCGTCCCAGTTGGTGTAGCCAAAGCTCTCCCCGTTGACCCAGGTGAAGTTCTCCTGGTCCCGGTGGCCCCCCAGCCAATACTGGTTCTTGTTGCCGCGGGCGATGAGCTTTTCCAAAAAGGCCTGCTCCCCGGCGGAGCCGATCACTGCCAGATAGCCCCCATGGGTCACGGCGTATTCCTGGGCCTGGCTCCAGGTCATGCCCTCGTCCACCCGCTCATAGCGGTGGTCCCCATAAATGCTCTCCTGGACCTCCTCATAGGCGTCGTTGGGCTTCTCCGCGTAGAAGCTATAGGTACCGGTGCTGGCGAACACCTCCCCGGAGAGGACGTAGTCGTGGAGGGTGAGCTGTAGGTCCACGGTGTAATAGCCGCTGGGCCGCTGGATCCAATCTCCGGCGTCAAAGTGATACTGTCCGTTTTCGTAGCGCACGTCCATATAGAACTTGCCTTCCTTGGCGTTGGTGCGGTTGGGAAGATTGTAGAAGTCAAAGATGGCCTTCACCTGGCTGTTCTCCTGATATACCGTCAGAGTCACGCCGGTCTGGCCCTGGGCGGCGTAGTAATAGCCCTCATAGACCCCCAAGATCTCCTCCATGGGCGTAACCGCATAGGCCGGCACCACCAGGAGCGTCCCCAGCAGGGCCAGGCTCAGCAGCAGGGAAAGTCCTCGTCTCATCCGTTTCATCGCTCAGTTCCTCCTATCCGCCGCCGCCCTCTCTCCCAGGCTGGCGGCTGTTTCATGGTTCTGGATATAACACACAGGCCCCCGTGACCGGGGGCCCTGTGATCCATACGAATTGCCTTACTTGATGTAGTAGTCGAAGCCGTAGCAGCTCTTCTCAAAGCCGTAGATTTCATAGAAGCGGTGGGCCTCGGTCCGGGGCATCCCGGAATCCAGCACCAGGGCCTTGCAGCCCCGCGCCTTGGCCAGCTCCTTGGCGTGGTCCATGAGCTTCACGCCGTTGCCCTTGCCCCGCTCGTCCTCGTTGGAGATGATGCTGGAGACATAGCAGGTGGGGCCGCACATCCAGAAGGTGTTGAAATAGGCCCCATGGCAGAAGCCGTGGTACTCGTTCCCGTCCATGAGGAAGAAGGCAAAGCTGTCCTCATCGGCCAGGACTTTTTCATAGACCTTGCGGGTCTCTTCCTTGTCATAGGTGTTGTAGGTCCAGAGCTTGACGATGTAGTCAAACGCTGCGTCGAAGTCCTCCATGGTCGCGGTCTTAAATTCCATACGATGGTACCCCCTCATTGGTGTTTTGTTTGGATGGTCCTGGGGAAACGGCGATCTCTCCCCGCTGTTTTCCAGCATACACCATCCCAGCCGGAAAGGAAAGACAGTTGCAAATTTATGAGCAGCTCTCTTTCTTCTTAGCGGTGCAACCCCCTTGGGATTCTGTAGATACTATATATCTTCTCCGCCCTTCTGTCAATCTTTTTCGGCATTTTTGTCCAGAATCTCCAGGGTCAGGCAGGGGTTTTCCTGGGCGGCATCCCCCAGGACCCGCAACAAGCGCTGGCCAAAGGGGCTCTCCTCCAGCGGGGCGGGGTTTTCCAGAAGGATATGGAAGGTACCTGCCGTCAGGCAGTCGTGGAGGGCATCCAGGTTCCGCCCCCACCAGTCCGGCAGCGCCAGGGCTGTCTCCAAACGGGCTAGGGCCGGGGTACGCTCCGTCAGCAGAGCGCCGTCCAAATGTACCGCCGCCATGGTCAGGGCTCTCCATAGAGCAGGTCAAAGCTCTCATAGTGGTCCTCGGTATAATAAATGAGGCCGTCGTTGGAGTACACCAGGCGCTTGGCCCCGCGGGAGTTGGCCCCCACCGTGTCGATGTCGCACTCATGATAGCTGCGCCCCTTGGCTTCCGGCAAGCGCTCCTCATAGTTTCCAAAACTGCTGCCGCCGATGGCCGTGCCCTCTCCGGCGTAGGGCTCCACACTGCCGCCACTCCAGCCCAGCCGTTGGGCCTCCTGCTTGGTGACGTAGTTGCCGGGGAGATGGCCATAGAGATGGATATATTGGGCCACTTCCTCCTTGCTGTTGTAGCTGCCGTTTTCTGTGACGCTCTGGCCAGATTCCTGTCCTGTCACAAAGGCCACGCTGCCCATCTCCTGCTTCCCGCAGGACGCCAGGGAGAACAGCATCGTCAAGGCCAAGAACAGGGCCGATAGTCGTTTTATCATCTGATCCACACCATTTCTATTGTAAAATCCAGCACAGCCAAATGCTGTACTGGATGTATGATACCTGCTTTTGGAAGGTCTGTCAACCATGAGCGCCCAGGCAAAATCAACCAGAGCAGTTGACAGATGCGCATTACATACGTATAATGGCGGCATAGGAGGGATAGGATGAAACGACGAGACTTGATCCGCTTGCTTGAATCCAATGGATGGTGGCTCCTGCGGCACGGTTCTGACCACGACATTTACACCAATGGAAAGCAAAGCGAGCCCATCCCCCGCCACTCTGAAATTAAGGAAAACCTTGCCAAGTCGATTCTTCGCAATCACAAACTGAAATAGCATGGAGGTGTCCAGCATGAAACAGATCTATCCCATTGTCATTACTCCAGCCGGCGAGGGCGGTTATACCGTCCACGTCCCCGACCTAAACATCGGGACCCAGGGTGAAACCATTGCCGAGTGTATCGACATGGCCAGAGATGCCATCAGCTTGTGGGGCATCTGTGAACAGGACCTGGGGCATACCATTCCTCTGGCCTCTGACATCTCCCCACAACACGGACCAAATGAGATCGTGACGCTGGTGGATGTGGACTTTGCTGCCTACCGCCGCGCCAATGATATGCGTACCGTCAGAAAAAATGTCACCCTTCCGAACTATCTTAATGAGCTGGCCATCCAGGCTGGAATTAACTTTTCTCAGGTCTTGCAAGAGGGCTTGAAGCAGCGACTTGGTATGCTATAAGTTTCCGCCAGTCTCCCTGCAAAGCCTTGACCTTCGGGAAAAATCGCGGTAGGATAGAAAAAACACCCTACAAAACTATGGAAAGGCTGGCGGACCATCACCATGAAAACCAGGATCACAGAACTCTTCGGCATCGAATACCCCATCATCCAGGGGGCCATGCAGTGGCTCTCCAAACCCAAGCTAGCTGCCGCGGTCTCCAACGCCGGGGGACTGGGCACCATCAATATGACCACCTACGAAACCCCCGACGCCTTCCAGGCGGACATCCAGCTCTTGAAATCCCTCACCGATAAGCCCTTCTGCGTCAACCTCTCCCTCCTCCCGGACACCAAGCCCGACGGCCCCATCAAGGGCTTCCTCCAGGCCATTGTGGAGGAAAAGGTCCGCATCATCGAGACCGCCGGCAGCAGCCCCAAGCCCTTTATGGACACCTTGAAAGGGGCCGGCTGCGTGGTCATGCACAAGATCCCCGACTCCCGCTTTGCCCACACCGCCCAGGCCGTGGGCTGTGATGCGGTGTGTATCGTGGGCTATGAGGGAGGCGGGCATCCCGGCATGGCCGGGGTGGGCTCCATCGTCCAGTGGCCCCTGACCACCGAGCGCTGCACCATCCCCGTGGTGGGGGCCGGGGGCGTATGCGACGGGCGGAGCATGTACGCCGCCCTGGCCATCGGTCTGGACGGGGTCATGGTGGGCACCCGCTTCCTCATGGCCCAGGAGACGGAGATCGGCCCCCACCTGCGCCAGCTGGTGCTGGACTCCAAGGAGACGGACACCGTCCTCACCCAGCAGAGCATCCGCAACGCCCTGCGCTCCCTGCGTACCCAGGGGGCCTTGGACATCATCGAGTTTGAAAAAAGCGGCCCCAGCTTCGACGAGCTCTACCCCATGATCCGGGGCACCGTCACCCGCGCCGCCTTCGAGCAGGACGATCCCCAGGCCGCCCAGATCGCCATGGGCCAGGTCTTGGGCCGTATCCACGACGTGAAGCCTGCCGGGGAGATCATCCGGGAGATGATGGCGGAGTTTCACCAAATGCACCAGCGGGTCAGTGCCATGCTGTGAGCAAAAAGCCCGCCGAAGCGTCGATTGACAGCTTCGGCGGGCTTTTTGCCGTTGATTTCCCGAACATGCTTGCGTACCTTGTCGAATCCTGGTATACTGACGGTGCTGGCCTACTTATCCTGTCAGCAGGAGGGGGGTGAGCCCGTGGATATAGTACTCGCTTTTCTTGTGGCGGTAGGAGCAAACGTCTTAAGCTATTTCGTTTGCAAGCGGCTTGACCGTCACGGCGACAAGGCCCAGTGAAGCACGCCCCTGGCAAAAAAGAGCCCCCGGAGAGGTCACGACTCTCCGGGGGTTCTTTTGGTTGTGAATCCATGGACAGTACTCGCAATCCTTATGTTCCACATTGGCATTATACCACGTCTCCCCGGCAATTACAAGGGAGAATTTGCGTTTTATTTCCGTCTCCCACCCCGCCCAGTTTTCCTGGGTGTTTTTTTGCCTTGGGATGCTGTGCGCCGGGCCTCCTTGGCTTTGCCTTTGCCCTGGCCTCTGGGGGCATCCTGTCCCTTGGGGGTACGCACCGGGCGCAGGAGGCAATCGGGGCCATAGCCCACCAGGTCCCCCCGCCCGGCCTTGTGGAGGGCCTCCATCACCAGCCGCCGTTTCTCCGGCCGCTTCCACTGGAGCAGGGCCCGCTGGAGTTCCTTCTCATGGGGGCTGCGGGGGACGTACACCGGCGCCATGGTCCGGGGGTCCAGGCCGGTATAGTACATACAGGTGGAGAGGGTGCCGGGGGTGGGGTAGAAGTCCTGGACCTGCTCTGGCTGGCGGCCGGTTCTGTTCAGCCACTGGGCCAGGGCGATGGCGTCGTTTAGGGTACTGCCTGGGTGGGAGGACATCAAATAGGGCACCAAAAACTGGTTCTTCCCATATTTCTGGTTCAGCCGCTGATACTTTTCCTGGAAGCGCTCATAGGCCCCGATATGGGGCTTGCCCATGGCGTCCAGCACATGGCCCACGCAGTGTTCCGGGGCCACCTTCAGTTGGCCGCTGATGTGGTGTTTTACCAGCTCCGCGAAAAACTCCCCGTTGGGGTCTTTGAGCAGGTAGTCAAAGCGGATCCCAGAGCGGATGAAGATCTTCTTCACCCCAGGGATGGCCCGGAGCTTGCGCAAAAGCTGCAAATAATCCCGGTGGTCGGCGTCCAGATTGGGGCAGGGGGTGGGGGCCAGACAGTCCCGTTTTTTGCACAAGCCGTGGGTAAGCTGCTGCTTGCAGGAGGGACGGCGGAAGTTGGCTGTGGGCCCGCCTACGTCGTGGATATAGCCCTTAAAGTCCGGCGCCTGGGTCAGGGCCGTCACCTCCCGGAGGATACTCTCATGGCTGCGGGAGGTGACCATCCGCCCCTGGTGGAAGGCCAGGGAGCAGAACTTACAGGCCCCGAAGCAGCCCCGGTTGTGGATGACGGAAAAGCGCACCTCCTCAATGGCGGGCACGCCCCCCTGATTGTCGTACACCGGATGGGGCAGCCGCTGGTAGGGGAGCTCTGCCACAGCGTCCAGCTCCTGGGTGTTCAGGGGCATGGCCGGGGGATTCACGATGAGGTAGCGTTCCCCATGGGGCTGGATCACCGCCCGGCCCCGGATGGGGTCGTGCTCATCGTACTCCACCAGGTTGGCCTGGGCGTAGGCTTTTTTGTTGGAAGCCACTGCTTCATAAGGGGCCACCTGGACGGCGGGAAAGCCGCAGGCGTCGGGGCTTTGGGCGGCGAAGCAGGTCCCCCGGACCCCGGTGATCTCCCCCACCGGTGTTCCTTTGGCCAGGAGGGCCGTGATCTCCCTGGTGGCCCGCTCCCCCATGCCGTAGGTGAGCAGGTCCGCCTGGGCATCGAAGAGGATGGAACGGCGGACCTTGTCCTCCCAGTAGTCATAGTGGGCAAAGCGGCGCAGGGAGGCCTCCAAGCCGCCGATGACGATGGGGATGTCCCCGTACACCTCCCGCACCCGGTTGGCGTAGACGATGGTGGCCCGGTCCGGACGCAGCCCTGCCCGGTTGCCGGGGGAGTAGGCGTCGTCGTGGCGGCGCTTTTTGGCGGCGGTATAGTGGGCCACCATGGAGTCGATGTTCCCCCCGTTGATCAGCACCCCGTAGCGGGGCCGGCCCAAGGCGGTGAAGGCCTCCGGGTCCCTCCAGTTGGGCTGGGCCAGGATGGCCACCCGGTAGCCCTCCGCCTCCAGCAGGCGGCTGATGATGGCGGTGCCGAAGGAGGGGTGGTCTACGTAGGCGTCCCCGGTGATGAGGAGGAAGTCATAGTAATACCAGCCCCGCTGGTGCATCTCCTCTAGGGAGATGGGCAGAAATTCTCCCTTCACGACAGCGCCTCCGGCTGGCGGTAGCCGATGTATTTTTCCATGGTATACAGGGTCCCGTAGGCCCCAGGAGTACTGCCGGTGGGGCGGAAGCCGTATTTTTCATAAAAGGCCAGGGCAGGGCCGTTGGACTCAGAGCAGACCAGCTCCAGGGATTCCCGGCCTAGGGGACGGTAGATGCTCACTGCCTTGCCGATGAGCTGCACCCCGCAGTGCTTGCGCCGCAGGGCGGGGACCAGATATAGGAAGGAGATGTAACCTTTTTTCTCTCTACTGGAGCGCTCCGGGTCCAGTTGCAACAGGCCCACCGGCTCCTTCCGGTCCATGGCGATGGACAAGCTCTTGGGGTGTTTTTTCGCCACCCGTTGGGCCTCCTCCAGGAAGCCCTTGCCGTCGTAGCGGTCCAACTGGCCATAGAGGTTCCGCCAGGCCTCCTCCCGGCAGCTTTGGTAAAAGGCCCAGTCCTGCCGGTTCTCCGGGGCTGTGAACCAGAGGTTGACGTCCCGCTCCTTGTCCGCCTTGTTCCACCAGTGCTGTTGGGCCAAGGTGGACAGCTCCGGAGGCAAATGGGAATTGTCGTTCATGTAGACGACGCGGGCCTGGCCGTCCTCCACTTCCAGGCAGGCTACGGCGGTGTTGTCGCTGTGCCCCATTTTCCCAATGTCCTCCGGGGGGATGCCTGTGAGCTCCGCCAGGGTGTTGCGGATGAGGGTCCCGTGGGCGAATACCGCCACCGTCTGGTCCGGGTGATGGGCGGCGATGTCCAGAATGGCCTTGGCCCCCCGCGTCCGGACCTCCTGTAAGCTCTCCCCGCCAGGGGCCCGGAACGCCGGGGAGCTGGCGGAAAAGAGGCGCATCATCTCCCGGTCGCTGCGGTCCACCCCAGCGAAGCTCCGGTCCTCCCAGGTACCCATGCTCAGCTCTCGTAGGTCAGCCCTGGTGTTGAGGGGCAGGTGCTTGGGCACGGTGATGGAGCGGGCGGTGGTCATGGTGCGGAAGAGGTCGCTGGAGTACACCACGTCAATGGGTACATCGGCAAAGCGCTTCTCTAGGGCCGCGATCTGCCGGTAGCCGTTGTCGGTAATGAGACTGTCGTATTGGCCGTGGATACGGCGGTAGAGGTTCCCCTCCGCTTCCGCGTGCCGGATCAAGTAAAGTGTGGTCATGCTCTCTCCTCCGATTTGGGTATCATTTTTCATTATTATATATGTTCCCGCAAATTTTAGCAACGAATTTTCCGTCAAAGAGGGACACACTAAGCCTGTCTCCATGAGACAAATTCACGGAAAGGAGGCCTTTTCATGTGCTGTGACAGATTTTGCACCGGACTCGTCGTGGGCATGGCCGCCGGCACGGTGATGGGGATTCGTATGAAAGCCAACGAGCGCAAGCTCCGCCGGACCATCAACCGCACCGCCCGGAACGTGGAAAATATCTTCGATAGTATGAGCCGTTAAGATTTTCGATATTTTTTGAAAAAATTTCGGATTTTTCCTTGACAAACGCCCCCCCATCTGATAATATATGTCTTGCCTCAAGGGTGAGGCACAACAGCGATGGGGGTATAGCTCAGCTGGGAGAGCGCTTGAATGGCATTCAAGAGGTCAGCGGTTCGATCCCGCTTATCTCCACCAACAATGAAAAGCCTTGAAAACATCACGTTTTCAAGGCTTTTTTCATGACACGATTAGGTGAAATTTGGTATTATATCAAGAATTTTCTGACATTTGAAACGAAGCTGTGAGAAGAAAGCGGAGGACAGGTATATGGATCATGCAGGGGAACGTTTGCTGGCCGGAGAAGGCGCTCCGATGATCGAGACATACGAGCAGCACAGCGGCATGCAGAGCGTTCAAAATCTGGAGGCCATCATCAACGAGGGCCTTCGTGTCGCTCTGTTGGCGGAGACCCCGGATCAATCCCTTGAGGTATTGCTGGAGCACCTGGGGAAAGCCCTGAAGGGGGAGCGGACCTATATATTTGAGCAGAACGAGTCCGGCGGCGACGACAACACCTATGAGTGGGTGGCGGATGGCGTGGAGCCGGAACAGGAGAACCTTCAAAATGTCCCCCCGGAGGTATGCGCCAGTTGGTATCAGAATTTCAGCATTGGGGGACATATCGTCATTAAGAACGTGGAGGATATTCGGGAGGTGGAGCCCCTTCAGTACGAGAAGCTGACGCGGCAGGGCATCCACTCCCTTGTGGTGGTCCCCCTGTACGATGGGAAACAGATCATCGGCTTTTACGGCGTAGACAATCCCCCGGCAAAGGCGTTGGAATACACGTCGAATATGCTCCAGACGGCGGCGTACTTTATCGTATCCGCGCTGAAGCGGCGCAATCTGTTCCGGGAGCTGCAAAAACGCAGCTATCTGGAGGGGAGACAGAGCCTGGAAGGGATCCTGGAGGGGGCCAGGACCGGGATCTGGACCATTGAGCTGGAGGAGGGCTGCCAGCCCAGGATGTATGCGGACCGGACCATGCGGATCCTCCTGGGCGTGCCGGAGGACATCGGGCCGGAGGCGTGCTACTGGCATTGGTTTGCGCGCATCGATCCGGACTATGTGGAGATGGTCCAGGCGTCGGTCCAGGAGATCTTGAAGGCTGGACGCTCTGAGGTGATCTATCCCTGGAACCATCCGGAGTTGGGCAAGATCTATGTCCGCTGCGGCGGTGTGCCGGACAGGACCTTCCAGAAGCCGGGTGCCTGCCTCAGCGGGTACCACCAGGACATCACGGAGACCATGGTGACCAGGAAGAAACAGGAGCAGTCCATCATGGAGCTTCTGGATCGGGTGGGGCAAGCCAATTCGGCAAAAAGCGAATTTCTCTCCCATATATCCCATGACCTGCGCACACCCATCAACGGGATCCTGGGGATGCTGGCCATTTTGGAAAAAAGCCAGGATGACCCGGAGCGGCAGAGGGATTGCCGGAAGAAGATCCGCGTGTCGGCAGAGCATCTGCTGTCTTTGGTGAACGATGTTCTCCAGGTGAGCAGGCTGGAGAGCGGCTGGTCGGCGGTGGTGGAGGAACCGTTTGACCTCTGCGCCGTGCTGGAGGACTGCATCACGGTTTTGTCCCCTCTGGCGGAGGAGCGGACGGTCCGGCTGGAGCTGGAGACCTCCGGCCTGCGGCACAGAGGGGTCATTGGAAATCCACTCTACTTAAAGCAGATTTTGATGAGTGTCATCGACAACGCCCTCAAATATAACCGGCCCAACGGCTCTGTATTCGTCCGGGCGGAGGAGACCGCCTTTCATGAGGGGAGGGCAAGCTGCCGTTTCGTCATTGAAGATACCGGCATCGGCATTGGAGAAGAGTTTAAGGACCACATTTTTGAGCCCTTTACCCAGGAGCACCAGGACGCCAGGACCAACTATCACGGCGCCGGGCTTGGCATGTCCATTGTAAAGAGGCTGGTGGACCAAATGGAGGGGACCATCCAGGTGGACAGCCGGACCGGCAAGGGGAGTGTGGTCCAGGTCACGCTGTCTTTTCCGGTGGATCAGGCACAAGCGGTGGATTCTGAGGAAGAAGCCCAGGATGCGCGGGACGATATTGCCGGGATGCAGGTCCTTTTGGTGGAGGATAATGAGATCAACTGTGAAATTGTGGAGTTCATGCTGCGGGACGCAGGCGCGCAGGTCGTGACCGCAAACAATGGGAAAGCCGCTGTGGACGCCTTTGCAGCGTCCGCTCTGGGAACATTTGACTGCATCCTGATGGATTTGATGATGCCGGTGATGAGCGGATACGAGGCGACACGGATGATCCGCGCTTTGGCGCGGACGGACGCGAAAACAGTCCCCATCATTGCGCTGTCGGCAAACGCATTTGAAGAGGACGTCGCGCTGGCAAAGGACGCGGGGATGAATGAACATTTGGCAAAGCCGGTGGACGTGCGCAGAATGTTCCAAGTGATGGGCAGGCTGCGGCGCAGTTAGGGCAGCGCCTGCACGCAGATGGCACAAATCATAAAAAATCGCGGAGATGGAACAGGTATGAAAAACAAAGCTTTGCCGCAATCCTTGAAAATCAGCATCGTGGTAATCATTTGTTTGACGGTTTTCGTGTTTTACGCCCTGGGATCGTCCATTCACAACATGAGCGAAAACACGATCGAGGAGGTCGGCACCGCCTATATGGCGGGCATGAACGAGCAGGTGTCACTGCACTTTGAGACGATCATTGAGCTCCGCTTGACCATGGCGGAGTCTATCGCGCACATTGCGGCAGCGGATGGGGAGTCCGCCTATGGAACGCGGGAGGAGATCGAATACGGCGCAAAGGCAAGGCGTTTCTTGTGCGCCGCCCTATACTCGCCCGACGGGGAGATCGAAATGATTTTTGGTGATCCTGTGGAGCTCAACCACCCGGAGTCCTTTTTGGAGAGCCTGCGCAACGGGGAGCGCAAAGCGGCCTCCGGCACCGGCAGGGACGGCGATGGGGTGATTTTGTTCGGCGTCCCCTGTGAGTATCCCATGTCCGACGGCAGCGACAGCCTTGCCATCGTGGTGGGACTCTCCACCCAATACATGGGGGAGGTTTTGTTCCTGGATTCGGACAAGTCGCTGAGCTATTCCTTTGTGGTCCGGGATGACGGCAGTTATGTTGTCGGGAACGAGGGGGATACCCACGAAAACTATTTTGAAAGGCTTTACAATATCTTTCATGAGCAGGATAATGTGGAGGCGGCAGCCTACATCCAGCAGATGAAGGCTGCCATGGATGCCGGCGAAGATTTCTCTACCATTATAAGAAACGGCGGCTCACGCCACCATATTTATTGCACCAATCTCCCCTACTGCGAGTGGTATCTGGTGACGGTGCTTCCCTTTGAGGGGTTGGATACTGCCATCTCTGGCATGGGGGAGCGCTGGCTCACCATGGTCTACGCCGCCTCCTTCGCGGTGATCGCCATGCTCCTCTACCTGTTCTTCCGGTACTTCAAGCTGTTCAGGGATCAGGTATCTGAACTCAAGCGCATGAATGTGGAGATGGACGCGGCGCGGAAAGAGGCGGAACAGGCCAACCGGGCAAAACAGGAATTTCTGTCCAGTATGAGCCATGATATCCGCACGCCCATGAACGCCATCATCGGTATGACCTCCCTGGCTCTGGACAATACAAGCAATCCGGAACAGGTTCGGGATTACTTGGGTAAGATCGCACTGTCCAGCAAGCACTTGCTGGGGCTGATCAACGACGTGCTGGATATCTCCAAGATAGAGAGCGGCAAAATGACGCTGAATGTGGAGCCGATGTCCCTGAGAGAGGCCATGGACAGCATCGTCAATATCATGCAGCCCCAGATCGCAGCCAAAAACCAGCAGTTCAACGCAGTTTTCCGGGAAATCCTTTCGGAATATGTGTGTTGCGACGGGGTGCGGCTGAATCAGGTGTTGATCAATCTGCTGGGGAACGCCGTTAAATTCACCCCGGAGAAGGGCTCTGTTCAGGTGATTGTGTATCAGGAGGAATTGCCGGAGGATACTTCCCTGGTGCGCACCCACTTCCTGGTGCGCGACACGGGCATCGGGATGTCCAAGGAGTATCAGGCGGTGATCTTTGAGTCTTTTAGCCGGGAGAACAACAAGCGGGTCCGGAAGACAGAGGGGTCTGGGCTGGGCATGGCGATCACCAAGTATATCGTGGACGCCATGGGCGGAACGATCTCCGTCCGCAGCGAACAGGGTCAGGGCAGCGAGTTCCATGTTGTGCTCGACCTGGAACGGGCCCTTGCGCCCCACGACACGGCCGCGGAGGCGGCAGGCGGGGCGGAAGGTGCAGGCGATGTGGTACTGAAGGGGAAACGCATTTTATTGGCAGAGGACAACGAGCTCAACTGGGAAGTGGCAAGAGAACTGCTTTCCGTCCTTGCGCTGGAGTTGGATTGGGCCGAAAACGGGGAAATCTGTGTGGAAAAATTCAGGAGATCCCAGCTTGGGTACTATGACGCGATCATCATGGATGTGCGGATGCCAGTTATGGACGGCTACGAGGCCACCGCGGCCATTCGGGGGCTGGAGCGGGCGGACGCAGACCTTCCGATCATCGCCATGACCGCCGATGCGTTTTCAGAGGATATTCAAAGGTGCTTGGCCTGCGGTATGAATGACCATTTGGCAAAACCGATTGATATTCAGGTGGTTACGTTCAAATTAAAGAAATATCTGAAATAGGGGAAATGTTGCGTGTTTCCCGCAATAGAAGGGCAGGGCGAGACCATCTTACGTTGATGGCCTCGCCCTGCTGTTTTGATTTGGGAAGCCTAACGCCGCTGGGGAATCACACAAACGTAGGCTTGTCAAACAAATTGGACGAGGAACTCGATAAAAGAAATAGTTGTTATTCGAAGCGGTTTGTGGTAAGATATAGAATGAAATAGTTTCTCCAATAGACATAGTAGTGCTTGCCTTCCTGCTTTTTAGTTAAGAAACTGGTATACAGGATCGTCAGTGGGAGCATGTTGAATGAGAGTCGATATGACCTGGAAAAGCGTCTTACGTATTCTGAGAGAGCTTTGTTTAGAAAGGTGCCTGTTCTCCGAATCAAAGGTGTTGGACTGGCAGGGGGGCGCGTCTCTACCGGTAAAGGCCACTAGGGATTGTTTTGCGGTCAAGGAGCACATCGTCGATTCCTGCCATGAGCTGTGGACCGAGAATAGGCCCGACGCCGAACATCGGCATTACGACTGGGTACTCTGGGAGCTAGGGGGCAAGTATGAGCAGCTCACTTCAGAATTGCGGAAATTGGTTCTATTCCATTTCATAGCTTAGGAGTGAGTACGAGAAAAGCACACTTGTCTGACGTGCTCTACCCAGTCTACTAGCATTGTAGCAACAAAATAGGAGGTTTTTATGGTACGCTTAGAGGTAGAGATGGCTGTTATTGGTACAGTCAATGAATTACTGACCAAAGAAGAAAACGTAGGGGAGGTAGAGGAAACGGGCAGCAAATACTTGTCAATGGACGAAAAAATTGTTTTTGAATATTCACGTATGATAGAAGCCCGTAGTGGTTATGCAGTTATAAATGGTTTCTCCAGCAGTTCCTTAAACCGCTTTTTTGCCAATTGCAATCGTCTTTTCCAGTATGATCCATATGAATCGGTGCAGAGGGACAAGGAATCCTATCGGCTGAGAATCGAGGAGCTTCTCCCTCCTCAGGAAATCCCGAATGGAGGCTTACGCAGACTGAAAAAGTCACAGGTTGGTACCTTGATTGGCCGCATGATGGATATTTTGGATCCCAGCGTGAATTATCCAGTTGACTTTTTGGAGGATATGAAACTGCTTCATGTACTGGAAGACAATAGGGAGAATGCGTATGAACTTGCAGCAGAATGATAAAGAGCAGAATGATAAAGAGTGGAATGACAAAAAACAGTTTCGAGATCCAGTTTATGGCTATATCCAAGTGCCCACTCCCTATGTGCAGTATCTCATTGATACTCCTGAAATGCAGCGAATCAAAGGAGTGGCCCAATCGGGCCTGCGGCCATTGTTTGCCGCAGCGACCCACGACCGCTTTTCCCATTCTATAGGAGTTTACCGTTTTGCAATGCTCCTATACAAAAGCATGAGTACTAGCGCTGTTATGAAGTTGAAAAAAATATGTCCTCCTGATATAGGTTTTTTTGAGTTGAAGTTGAAGGAATGGAAGAACCTCCTGGCAATTGCTTGTCTGTTGCACGATATAGGTCATCCTCTCCAATCTCACTCTATGGAATTTTTATATGATGACGTATTTCTGCGTTTCCCCAAAGGGGAAGATCGAAAATCAGTTCAGCGTTTTGATGCAGATGAGTGGAAACGCACCGCTGAGCAGTATTATAAGGCACGGACAGCGGAAAATCCTTATCAAAATTCTCCTTTTGTTGAGGCAATGAAGGATGAAAAAGATAATTTGGATAAAGCTATGAGGGAAGGGCCGGGTGGAATCGTCAATAAAGGAAATTACAAAGGAAGTCCTCATGAGCGTATGAGCGCTTATTATATTCTTACAAGTGGTTGCCTAAGGGATAATATTAATACTCTATGTGCATCGTATTCTAATAAATATGCTTTGGACCGTCCGCAAGAAGGAGAAAAGCTGGAGAAAAAAAGATGTGACGAGTTGGATTTCATCTGCCGCATGATTACAGGAACCAAATACAATGTGCCTACCAATTATACTGATGATACTAAGAAAAATGTGGATTTGGAGTATAGCCTGCGCAACTGCGTGATTGCTATTCTAAATGGGACGATCGACGCAGACAGCATGGATTATATTATGCGGAACTCCTATTCTTCTGGCTATGAAACTAGCGAAGTGGACTACTACCGGTTCTGTAATGCCTTTGTAGTCTACTGGGAGCATGGGCAGTTCTTCCCAGCATGGAACAAAAGTGCTCTCAGCGTGATTGGAGGCTTTATCAACGCCCGCAACTATGAGCCACAGTGGCTATATAGCCATCCCAAGGTGGTCTATCAAGACATCCTATTTAAAGAATTGCTGATGGATGCAGTGAAGTATATTGCTCTGTGCGGCCTACCAGAGGATACGGTAACAAACTGTACAAAGGCATGGAGCGACATATTGGATGGCCCTCAAAGCACAGGAACATTTGATGCGGGCGCTACTGGTAAAGGTCGGATGCCGGAGAGAATCTGTTATGCATTTTTCCCCTATGTTCTTTCTCCATTCATTCCCTTTGATGGCGGAAAATTTATATTCTACCGGTCGGTAGATGGAGATATGGACACTTTTTTTAAGCATGTGGATCTAGATATGCGCCTATGGGAGGAACAAGCTGGCTCGTCGGGACTGAAAAAGGATGAGAAGGCACTGATTCAGGAGTTTCAGAGTCTCTATCATGAGTTCTATGCCCGACAGCATAAAAAGAGCCTGTGGAAGTCTTTTTCTGAGTATAAGCGGATGGCTGTTCGAATTGCTAAACGGCTAAACACGGATTTTGATACCATTAACCGTTATATTTTAGAGCTGATAGAAAAGGGATTGGAGAGAAAACAGTTCCATTTGCAGGCCGACATTGGAGACAGTGAGTTAAAGACCACCAAGAACTATCAGAATGAGATTATTTACTTTCCTCCTTCTGAAGATGAGCAGAAAAATCGAGCTGGCTGGAGAAATACCGGCATCAATGGTCGAATCAATCGAAATATTCGAACTATATTTGGCCGCTTTACGCCGGAGGACTGTCGGGTAAAGATATGCAATATCAAAGGCAAGGACTTTTCAAAAGTTCAGGTAGTAATAGGAGATGAACACTGTGATTTGCAGGAGTTGCTGGACTGTGACAGTGTTCCAAATGTCCGCTTTCCCTATCTCTTTTTCAAGCCGAAAGAAAACGAGAAGATTACATCCATTCGAAAAGAGTTTTTTCAGACGCTGGAAGACTATTGCCGCCAGCGTATTACCGACAAGCCTGTGGGAGGAAATATGTTTGGCACAAAAAATAGCGGCGTGATTCGTGATGTAGTTCATGGGGACATTTCATTGCCGAAAAACTATCAGGCTGTGATAGATACACCGGAGTTTCAGCGTTTGCGGAACATCAAACAGCTGGCCACCGCCGCCCAGGTATTTCCCAATGCGGGCCACAGCCGATTCTCTCACTCATTGGGGACCTACTACATCATGACGAAAATGGTGGCGCATTTTGAATCCTTGTGCCAGAATCAAGGGATTCACCTGTTCAATAATAGTGGCGAGCGGGACATAATTCTTTTGGCTGCGCTACTCCATGATTTGGGACACGGTCCCTATTCTCATGCGTTTGAATCTGTCACCGGCAAAAATCATGAGGAATGGACCCAAGACATTATTACGGATCCAAATACGAAAATCTATCAGGTGCTGGTGCGCGAATTTGGTGGGCATATCCCTCAGGCCGTTTCAGACTGTATTGCTCACAAGACTAGTGGGCGGGATGTATTCTCGTTTGCCAGCCTCTATCCCGCCCTCATTAGTAGCCAATTGGATGCAGACCGGCTGGACTATCTTCTGCGGGATTCCTATAACACAGCAGTTCAGTTTGGCAATGTAGATTTGCAAAATTTAATATCTGCCATGCGTATTACGGTCATCGACCAGGAATATAGCGTAGCAATTGATGAGAACTACCTTTCCATGGTAGAGCATTTCCTCTTTGGACGATTCAAAATGTATGAAACTGTATATTATGATGCCTATAAGCTATTTTCTGAGGAACTGATCCAGCTGATTTTCCAGCGGGTCAAGGCCATAATCGACGACAGAAAATCCGAGATATTGGGGATACCTACGAATGGCCCGCTTTACAAACTTTTGTGCAACGGGTCACTGGATGTCACCGAATATACAAAGTTGGACGATCCAGCGGTAGAGTCCTGCTTTGCCCAATGGGTAAACCTAAAAACAACGGAAAATGAGCCGCTGTCTACGTTGGTGCGGGCGTTCCTATATCATAACCGGCAGGAAGATGGGAACCCGATTTTCCAGCGAGTGCGGGTATTTTACGAGAGTGATGGCGAAGTTCAAGATTTCCTGCAGCAGGTAGACGACCTAATTCAAAAGTATAATGTGCACGGTTTCCCAAAGATTCGCTCCAGCTTGAAGCAAGAAAAAAGAAGCTATGCTTTTATCAACGTTATGCGGACATGCAAAATGTACACGGGTGTTCGCCCTGACGAAGAGAATGATAGAGAAGCTGGAAATTCTGATAGAAATGTGATTTGGATCTTACGGGAGAACGGCACTGTGCAAGATGTGGGGGAGATTTCCCGTGTGCTTGGAGACGAATTCCACAAGAGCTACCTCTATTATAGCAAGACGATTTTCCAAAAGGAATTGGAAGGGAAAAAGCTCAGTGGTGAGCAAATCAATGAAATTTTGATGGAGGTAGATAAAATGATAGAAGGGGTCCACCCAAGGCATATGATTGAGATTGAGGAGAAGTATTCCTGCAATGCAGAGGCCCTGATGTACATGTGCGAGCTTCTGCCGACATTTACAAAAGAGATGTGCACGGAGCATGAGGGGTTCTACATGAAAGCAGAGCCAAAAGCCCTGCAAAACATTGAGCAGGAAGACACGTATTATGATACAAGGAATCTTGACTTGCACAAGGCAAACTGCTCTTTTCGCTGTCGCAAGGTCAGCAAGGACGGTAAGGATGGCTATGTTTTTACGATAAAACGGCCTACAAACAGCAGAAATTTTGGCGGAAACGAACAGTTTGCTCGGTTTGAGTTTGAGCTTCGAGCCAGCACAGGGGACTTGAGCGACGAGGTTTTGAAATTTCTGCGCAGTCGTCTGGAGTTAGCCGATCTGCTTGGTATCTCAAATCCCACTGATATCCAAATTAGGGAAAACCTATGTCCCATCATCACCATTAAAAACATGCGAAGCAAGGGAACGGTGCTTCGGTGTACAGACGAAGGAGATTCTTCAACATTTGAAGCGGAGATTTGTTTAGATCGGGTTACTTATAACCGTCCAGGAGCACCAGATGAGGAAGGCAAGCCAGATTGGCAATTGGAACTAGAACTGAAGTCGGATTATTTGGATCGGATTCTACTGAAAAAATTCTCCACCCATCTGCGGGAGCAGGAAGGACTCAAAGGCCTTAGCCCAGAGTCCGACTCAAAGTACAAAAAGGCCCACCAATTTTTGGGAATTGATGCGGATGGCAAAGAGAAAACGTAACGATTAAGAATAAGTAGAATAACATTGGGAGACACTATTCTGATTGGAGCAAACTTTACTGTATCTCAAGTTCCCTATTTGCTGCCCTGTAACAGAAAGATTAAACAAAACGTAAAAATATTAAGAATATACTCTGTTTCATCAAGCCCGCCGAGACCGTAGGTTTCGGCGGGCTTTCCCTATAGACTTACGATTCCACTTTAACATCGAAGATATCCCCTCCAATCAAAAAGGGGTAAAGGGGACGGTAGAGGAACCCTGCCGCCGCCAAGCAAAGGAGCATATTGAGCAGCATACAACTGCCGTTGTATAAAAGCGAATACGTCCAAGGGGAGGTCATGGTCATGCCGAAAAACTCGTCTGGCATATATGCGGCCCAAATCGTAGCGCCAACAACATAATGGACCGTAAACCGTGCGGCACAGCCCAGGATCGTCCCTGCAAAAATCCCCCACCGTTTCCCCTGGAATAGCCCTGCCAGGCCTAACACACCAAAGGCTAGGATATAATCCCCTAACATGGACTGCCAAGTTAGGGCAAAGCCTCCATCGAAAAGGAATTGGAGCAGCCCGAAGGAAAAGCTTGCAAGAAAGGCATTCCGGCACCCCCAACGAACGGAAAAAATAAATAAGGGCAGCATAGCAAAGGTGATGGACCCGCCATAGGGAAGCTCCCACAGCTTGACGAACCCAAGGACCTGGGCCATCGCAACGAAGAGCGCACCTTCACAGAGGATTCTCGTTTTCCCGTCGCTCCTCATGATGCACCATCCTTTCCTTTTGTGCTACAGGGCCGTCTCCCATGGTTGCAAAACCTCATGGGAGACGGCCCGTTTGCCCGACCCTAGATAGATCAGGCCATGTGTTCGATCAGATTCTTGAGCATTTGCGCCACCTGTGCGCGGGTCGCCTGTCCCTGGGGATTCAGGCTGCCGTCCGACAAGCCGCTTACGATGCCGTTCTCTACGGCCCAGCGCATGGCCTCCTGGGCATATCCGCTGATCTGGTCCCGATCCGGGTACCCGGATAAGCCGTTGTCCACCGCCGGTGCCCCCAGGTATCTCCAGAGCATGGTCACCAACTGTTCGCGGCTGATATCCCCGTTGGGATTCGCCCCGTCGCTGACCCCGTGGTCGATAGCCCACTGGGTGCCCTTCTCATACCAGGTGGTACCGCCGCTGGTCTCCGCGCCATCAAAGCGGGCCAGCACTGTCATCAGCATGGCACGGGTCATATATGCTTCCGGGGCAAAGCTGGTGGCTGTCATGCCAGAGAATAGCTCGCGGGCAGAAACAAAGGCAATGGCGTCCTGCGCCCAGCTCTCGTCCGTTACGTCCGCAAAGCTTCTGCTGTTGTCCACGACCTTTACCACGGCGCCATTCTCTACAGAGACCACCACGCCGTCCTTGGTGGAGACGGAATCCTTCACCACCTGGGTCGAACCGTCCGGGTTCACGAGGACAGCCACCGTCCCGGCGGTGGAAGTGGCCGTGGGGATCGTCACCTTTACGGCCTCGTCCTTGTCCGTGCGCACGGTGATGGGTACCGCCGCCGTTGCATCCTCAGATACCTCTACCTTAGGCAGGGGCAAGGGGATGGCGTTGGACTGGGTCCCATCTGTCACCGCGGCCGGGAGCTTGACGTCCATCGTGACATCCCCATCGGCGTCGGTGGTGACCGTGGCAACGGTACCATCCACCGTCTTTGTGCTCTCCGTCTTCACCCCTGTTTTTTGATCCACCGTGGTGGTGGTCACAGAGCCGTCTGGATGTTTCGTGATGGTGCTGGTGTTTCCAGAACTGCCAGACCCGCCAGACCCGCCTGAACTGCCGCCGTGGTCCGGCTTCGGCGGCCGGGGCGTCTCCATGGGCTTGCCACAAACGGTACAATTCCCATTGGCATCAGCCGTACCGGTGTGGCCGTTCTTACAGGGGTCATCCACTACCGGCGGAACGTCAGGATTGCCGGGATTCTCAGGGTCTGTAGGAAGGTCACCAGGGTCATTGGGGTCTTTTGCGAACGGATCGTCATAGGGGACATCAAACGTCACATTTACCTGGAGCGGCTTCAAAGTAACCAGCGCCGCATTCCCGCCTATGCTGTTCCAAGTCGCTTCACTGCCGCCGAAGTAAATTCCGTCGGCCTGCAAGAAAGTACAGGACGTAAATGCCATTTGACCGATACTACTTACGGTTCCTGGAATATAGATGTGTCTCAACCCTGTGCAAGACTGGAACATTCCCGTGCTCACGCGCTCCATCGTCTTCGGCAACGTCACACTACTCAAGTGTTGGCACTGCGAGAACAAATTGTCACCCACTGCCACAGGCTCACTACCGGGCTTGAATCTCACCTGCGTTATCATGTTGCAGCTCATGAATGCTCCGGCACCGATCGATGTCACGCTCGCGGGGAAATCGACATAGGCCAACGTCGTACAACCACGGAACGCCTCATCCCCAATGGTCTTTACCCCTTCTGGAATCGTCACCGATGCCAAGTTCGGACACATATAAAATGCCTGGTTCCCAACACTTTGCACCGAACTGGGAATGGTTGCCGCAATCACGTCCGATTTGTAAAATGCAGCATTTCCAATGCTTGTAACCCCGTCAGGAATATACACACTCAACGCCTTGCTCTGGTAAAAGGCATACGCCCCAATGTCGGTTATGCCATCTTGAATCACGATGGACGTGATCGCATCATTGTGGGCATTCCACGACGGAAGCTTCTCCGGAGAAAAATCTGGAATCGCTCCACTGCCGGAAATCGTCAACACGCCCGCTTTTGTCAGCGTCCAACTGAGACTTCCTTCCGTCCCGTTCTGAACTACCGTATTCGCCTCAGCATCATCCGCCGGAACGTAATTCACCGGATACCGTGTCACAAGGAAATCTGCGGTCATAACCTCCGCTTCACTCATTGCCCGGCCCCAGTGGACGGACTTGTTATAGTTTCCCTCGGCAACCGTGATGCCTACCGCACTCTTCTGTAAGACGATCACAAAATGGCTGTTGCCGTTTACCCGCAGGATGTCGCCAACCTTCACATCCTCAAACTGGAAACCACCTCTGTCGATGGTTCTGGAGGGCAGGGTGCCGAAAGCTTCGTCGCTGAGGAGGAACACGAACGCCGCGCAGCCTACGCCGCTTTGTGCATTCTTGACCGGCCCGCCCTTCCAGCGATATTCTGTTCCCAAATTACCTTTGCTCCCATACGGCTCAAAGTTGGTCCAGGTCATCCCCTCAGGGTACTTTGCCTTAAGGGCGATCATGCTGTCATAGGCTTGCTGATAGGTGGGAGCGATCGACCCAGGCGTCACCTGCGTATCGCCGCCAGGTTGCGCCTCCCCATCTCCCCCCGTCTCAGTCCCCTCTGTGACAGCAGGGCCCTCCTCCTGGTCCGCGGGGTCCGTCGCCGCGGCCATTCCCATGGTAGAGAACAGCATGGCCAGGACCAGCAGCAGCACTGTCACACGCTTCATACACTTGCACATACAAAACTTCCTCCTTTTCTACTGAGTATCTGAGTATATCGCATTTACGCTCCTGGCGCAAGGGGAATCTGGTTTACCGCAACAACTGCCCTACGTCCTCCATTCCCCCCTGAGTGAGCAGGGGGAAGAAGGAGGAGTTGCGCAGGAATTCCTGCATATCGTCCAGGAGGGAGTTGGCTTCCCCCACGTCCCGGACGGTGCCGCTGTAGCGGGTGGGCAGGCCGTAGGTCTGCTCCAGCTGGCCGTACATGGCCCCATAGCTGCTCTGGAGCCGGGCCACCCAACGGCGGGAGGCGGTGAGGCCCGCCACTGCTGCCTGGGCGGCCTGCCGGGTGGAGAGGTCCACCCCCTCCAGACGCAGGGACTGGGCGGAGATGCGGAACCGGGGCAGAGTCACAGAGCTCTCCCCCATCTGGATGGACAGCCCCCGCTGGGTCCAGAGCTTGGCGTTGCCAATGTCCGTCCCGGCAGACACCCGGACCTGGCCGCAGTTGCCAAAGAGGCAGCCGCCGATGTCCCCGTCCGGGCCACCGCCCTGGGCCTTACGGACCTTGGCAAAGCCGCTGATGACAATGTCCCCGCAGGCCCCCTGGATCCCCGCGCCGATGGCCGCGGCACAACAGGCAGCCTGGGCACTGACGGTGCCCCCCTGGATGCGGATATCTCCCACCGGTCCCCCCAGGGCCCCGCCGATGCCGGCGCCGCCCCCAGTGCCGGTGGCGTGGACAGACCCGCCCCGGATGACGATGGACCCAGCGGCCGCCTGTCCCGCGCCGCTGTCCCGGCCAATGCCCGCGCCCCCGTCTCCGCCGGTGGCGCTGAGGGTCCCGTCGGGGCCCTTGCCCTTGGTCTGGTCGATGTGCAGGGAGGTGCCGTCCCCCAGGGAGATCCCGGCGCAGCCTGCCCCGCTCTCAAATATATTTTCCGTCCCCCGCTGCAACAGCAGGGTCACTTGATTGTCCTTGCCCAGGTGAAAGGCCCGGCCCACAGATACCTTGCACGACACCCCCTCCAGAGTCAGGGTCACCGGGCCCAGGCCGTCGGCCAGGAGGATGCGTCCGCTGAAGGGCTGCTGGTTGGCATCCGTCCCGCTGCCGCCGGAAATGGCCGTCACCTGTGCGCTGAGGATGGTCAAGGTCTGGCTCTCCTCCTCATAGTACCAATCCTGCGCTTCCTCCCCGCCGGTGACGGTGAAGGGGTTGGGATACATGGAGATCTCCTGGAAGCTCCCCGTCCCCTGGTTCCAGCGGACAAAGGAGGACCAGGTCCGGGGCCGCCCGGATTGGTCTCTGCCCCGGAGGAGGATGCTATGGGCAGGGAAGCCCTGGGAGCTGTTCTCTTTCAGCAGCCACAGCCGGGCCCAGGCCAACTGGTCGTCCCGCAGGGCCAACTGTCCCTGGCGGCCGTCCACCGCCAGGGCGGTGACAGAGCTCCACTGGGGGAGAATGGCCTTCCACAGCAGGTCAAAGGGCTCCAGGGGCTTGCCCTGGGCGTTGTATACCGGGAGGTTCCGGGCCGCCAACAGCGAGACGGGGCCGTCCACCACGATGGAGGCCAGAGACTGGGCCTCCGCCGCGGTCAGGGCCACCGTACCCCCGGTGAGCCGGAGGACGCTGGCGGCCTCCCCCCGCAAGCTGCCGATCTGGACCAGCCCCCTGCCGTCCAGGGTGAGGACGGTGCCCTGGCCCAACTGGAGCTGGGCCAAGGTATTCACCCCCGCGCTGACCAGGCGGACCTGAGCCCCATCCGCGCTGAGCAGGGGCAGGCTCACTTGTTGGAGGGTCACCTGCCCCGAACCGTTGAGGCGCAGGACCGGCCCTTGCTGGCCCTGTACCAGGCTCCGGAGGATCAGGTTTTTCGCCGCATTGAGGGAGAGCTCGTTGCCTTCTCCGTCAAACACCGCGCCGGAGAGGTCCTGCCCGGAGGCCAACAGCGTCCCCAGGCTCCGGGCGTCCAGCTGGGGGGCCACGCCTGTCTTTCCGCTGCCATCCAGCAGGGCCCCCAGGCCATCTCCCGATCCCCCCAGGGCCGCCAGCAGGTCCATCAACATGGACAGCTCCCCGCCGCCGCCCCCGGCCATCAAGGCCAGCATGGAGGGCATGGTGGCGGTGTTTTCTCCTCCCAGGAGAAGGGCTGTCAAAAACACGTCCAGTCCCGGTGCCGTCCCGGCGGTGAACTGGGCCTGGAAATCTGCCATGCTGGTGAAGGCCCCGTTGGTCAACAGCTCGATGGCCTGGTCCGGGGTCATCCCCTGGGCCACAGCGTTCAGGAAACGGGACAGACCCTCCGCCGCCAAGGCGGGGTCCACCGCCCCCGATGGGGTCCCCCCGGCGATCACCGCCCCCAGGTACAGGGAGGCCAGATAGCTGGCGCTGGGGCTGCTCTCCAGGGGGAGGCGGCCCAGGGCGGCCAACAGCTCTGCGCTGCTGGCATCCCCTTTCAGGCCCAGGGCCGAAAGCAATGCCTCCCGGTCCGGCGCTTCCCCAGAGAGTCCCGTCTGGAGCCAGGAGGGGAGACGTTGGCTGTCCTTCTGCTGGGTGGTGAGGCTCTCCAAAATGGCGTCCACCATGGCGTCTAAGCCCTCCCCGGCGGCGCCCGCCTGGAAAAACCCGGCCTTGATCCCCGCCTGGGCGATGCGCTCGATCTCCCCCCGAAGCTGCTCCAGCTCCGCCTGGAGAGCGGCCCGGTCCACCGTGCCCTCCCCGGCGGCCTGCCGGGCCAGGGACTCCATCTTCCCCAGATTGTCCCCCACCTCGGCCAGGGCGGCCTCCCCCTTTTGCAGGGTCTGGCGGCCCTCTTGCAGGTGCCGCTCCAGCTGATTCACGCGGCTCATCAACTGCTGCAAGGTCTCCGAGACCCTGGCCGCCGCCGGACTGGTGGGGCGCTGGACCTGTTGGGTCTGTTGGGTCCGGCTGGTGCTGGACTTCTTTTCTGTTTTGCTGGTCCCCTGGAATTTGGGGACGGACAGGATCCCATTCCTGCGCACATTCAATTCACCCACCGCTTGGGCCTCCTTCCACCGTTGGTTGCATTCGCCAATTATTATAAATATCGTCCGCTTTGGGGGAAAAATTAAGCGGAGAATCGACGGTACCGGAGGATCGGGAGAAAAGGATTGAACCCCCATCGGTTCTATGGTATCATTTTGGAAAAAGTAAGAAAGTAGGGTACGCTATGAACCACAAAAAAGCCCCGGTGCTGCTCTTGGCAGCCCTTCTCACCCTTGGCCTGCTCCTGGCGGGCTGTTCCTCCGAGACGGAGGAGGCGAAGCCCCTGTTGCAGTCCTTCACCGCCACCACCCTGGAGGGCGACAGCTTCACCCCAGAGGATCTTGCGGGCAAGGACCTGACGATCTTCAATTTCTGGGGGACCTTTTGCACGCCCTGTATTGAGGAGATGCCGGACCTGGCCGCTTTCGCCAAGGCCCTGCCGGAGAACGTGCAGTTGCTCACGGTGTGCGTAGACGTGGCAGGGGACCCGACAAACGCGAAGCTGATCCTGGAGCAGTCCGGCTATGAGGGCCTCACCCTGGTGTCCGGCCAGGAGGATTTTGCCGCGCTGATCCAGGCTGTGCAGGCGCTGCCCACCACCATTTTTGTGGATTCTGACGGGAACCTGGTGGGGGACGTCATTGTAGGCGGCCGGGAAAACCTGGCCAAGGATTTCCTTGCCGCCGCCAACAAGGCCCTGAAGGCCAGCGGAAAGGCGGAGATCAGCCTTGAAGGCTAATGCTGTCCTGTGGCTGCGCTATGGCCTGCTGGGGGTGGCGCTGGTCCTGCTGGCCCTTGGCCTGCTGCGGCAAGAGCCGCTGGACCTGTTGCAAAAGGCGGTGAAGGTATGTCTGGAATGCATCGGCATCGGCTAAGGGGGCAGGAGGGTAAGCCCCGCCGCTCCCTCCAGCGCCCGGTGCAGCTCCTCTCTGCCGTTTTGATGAACGGTTACCTGATTGGCTTTCAGAAGGGCAGGATCTTTACCGGTGGCACCAAGGCCGTCTGCGTCCCCGTCCTCAACTGCTACTCCTGCCCCGGCGCCCTGGGTTCTTGCCCCATTGGGGCCCTCCAGACCTCCCTGGGAGGCATAGGACACCCGTTCCCCTTTTACACCCTGGGCTTGCTGATGCTCTTTGGCGTGGTCCTGGGCCGGGTGGCCTGCGGCCTGCTGTGCCCCTTTGGGCTGATCCAGGACCTGCTCCACAAGGTCCCGCTGCCCAAGCTGTCTGTGCCCAAGAGGCTGGACCGCTACGCCCGGTGGCTGAAATATTTGGTCCTGTTGGGGTTGGTGCTCCTGCTCCCTGCCCTGGTCTGCACCGAGACCGGGGTGACGCCCCCGTATTTTTGCAAATACCTCTGCCCCGCCGGGACCCTGGAGGGCGGCATCCCCCTGCTGCTCACAAATCCCACCCTGCGGAGCTTGGCTGGGGGGCTGTTTCGTTGGAAGGTCCTGGTGCTGGCGGTCATCCTCCTGGCCGCCGTGGCCATCCACCGCCCCTTCTGCCGCTATCTCTGTCCCTTGGGGGCGTTTTACGCCTTGTTCAACCGCTTTAGCTTTTTCCAGATGCAGCTGGATAAGGAGCACTGTGTGGACTGCAAGCAGTGCGAGCGGGCCTGTCCTATGGGGGTGGAGGTTACCAAGGATATCAACAGCGGGGAGTGTATCCGCTGTGGGAAGTGTAGGGCTGTTTGCCCGGAGGGGGTGATCGGTGCGGGGGTTCGGGGTGGTAAGAAATGAGAAACGCCAGGCTGTGGGCTGCAACATGAGTCGTTGCACCGTAGCCTAGTGTTTTATAGTTCGGTCACTACATGATCACTTATGTTGCGCAGTGATATACCGCTGTTGAGAAAAGGTAGCAAGTGAAATTTGTCCGAATCCGTTTGATTGGCAAAAAACGGCCCTGAGCGTGGAAATGATCCACCCTCAGGGCCGATAGAACCCATGGAAAACCGAAGGGAATAAGACCTCAGGTCATCGTCTCAAACTTCATTGCCTTGGAGTAAAACGTCCCCCTGGGCATGGCGCAGGCGGCGGCAGCCTCTTGGAGGGTCAGTTTTTTCCCCCGCCAAGCCCGGTACACCTGGTCAAAATTTTCCGGCAGAGGCGTGGACGGCCGGCCGAACTTCACCCCCTTGGCCCTGGCCGCCTCGATGCCCTCCGCCTGCCGCTGGCGAATGTTGCTGCGCTCGTTCTCCGCCACGAAGGAGAGCACCTGTAACACGATATCGCTCAAAAAGGTCCCCATGAGGTCCTTCCCCCGGCGGGTGTCCAGCAGGGGCATGTCCAGGACCACGATATCGGCCCCCTTCTCCTTGGTGAGCAAGCGCCACTGTTCCAAGATCTCCTCATAATTACGTCCCAGCCGGTCGATGCTTTTGATGTAGAGCAGGTCGTCCGTCTGTATTTTTTTCACCATCTTTTGATACTGGGGCCGCTGGAAGTCCTTGCCGGACTGTTTGTCCATAAACAAGTTCTCCTCCGGTATGGACAGCGCCCGCAGGGCGGCCAACTGGCGGTCCTCATGCTGCTCCTTGGTGCTGACCCGAAGGTAGCCGTATTGATTCGTCGAAATCTTTCTCACGCCTTTCTCTCTATCACGGGAAACGGGTTTCCGTTCCATTTTCCCAGATAAGGCGGGAGAAAGGAAGATGTTTTGTAGGGAAAACGAAGGGCACGGTTCCACATGGAAAGGCCGTCTGCCACGATTGCGGCAGACGGCTCTTAGCATATAAACGTGTGCGGAAACCTGCGGGCCGCCGAGGGCGGCAGCCCCTACATCCAACGTGAGACGCCCTTATGGCAGATAGGGTTCGCACGGAGATGCTCAACCACGTCCATTGTGAACCTACGGGTGGTGAGGACACCAGCGTGTCTTTGTAGGGGCCGGCGCCCTCGCCGGCCCATGTTCGCCCACCAGCCTTTCATTCTGTTCTTTGTCATGTTTATTTTCCCGTTACACTTTGTAGTCCTTCCTCTTCGGCCCTTATACGGAAATGCTCTTCTACCTCATCCACCGACAACCACCCCTCTGTTTCGCCGGATTTCCGCCCGATTTCCAGCTCGTGCATCAGCCGGGCCAGGGCCTGTTCCTTTTCGTTTCGATACACCGCGATTTCTACCAGATTTCCGTCCGGGTCATACAGGTAAATGCTGTCCATCACACCGGACGCGCCAGCTTGCTCTGTCACCCCTTCGATCAGTTCGAGTCCCGCGGATTCCAGTTCTTGTTTGATTGCATAAATGTCTCCAGATGCCACCAGGCAGAAATCCTGGCAACCGTAGCCTGCGTTTGTCGCATAAGGCATAAATTCCCCGATGGTTGTGTGCAGGTTGATTTTTTGCTTTCCAAACTTCAGCACATGCTGCGCACCATCCATGCGGTGCTCCATGCCAAGGATATCTACATAAAAATGCAGGCAAGCGGCCAGGTCTTTTGTGGTAATGACAAAGTGGTCCACCGATCTTATTTTCACTGTGACGGCCTCCATTTTCTCGCGTATTTTTCTTATTGATACGCTGAGTATACCATAGGGAACTCTTCCTGTTCAAGCGCTTTGCCCGACAGCACAACGCCGCCCGGACCACAAGATAGGTCCGGGCGGCTTATTATGGAGAAAGACAATAATTTTTATCAAAACGCCTCCCGGAACTTCCGCTCATAGGCCTCCTTCAGTTCATCCCGGAAGTCCGGGTGGGCGATGGCGATCAGGTCCCTGGCCCGCTGGCGCAGGGTCCGGCCTCGGAGGTTGGCGATGCCGTATTCTGTGACGATGTAATGGGTCTCAAAGCGGGAGAGGGTGATGGGCCGGCCGGCGTCGAACTGCTCCACGATGCGAGAGGCTTTCCCCTTCATGGCCGTAGCGGGCATGGCGATGATGGACTTGCCCCCCTTGGAGAAGGAGGCCCCCCGGACGAAGTCCACAAAGCCCCCAGCCCCGCTGAAAATGGTGTCGGAGCTGATGGAGTCCGCCGCCACCTGGCCGATGAGGTCCACGCTGAGGGCGGAGTTCACCGACACCACGTTGTCGTTCTGTCCGATGACCCTGGGATCGTTGACGTAGTTTACCGGGAAGATTTGCAGCTTGGGGTTCATCCGGGCGTAATCGTAGAGCTCGTCCTGGCCGTAAAGGTAGGTGACCACAGACACGCCCTTGTTGATATTCTTCCGGCTGTTGTTGATGTTCCCCTGCTTCAACAGCCGCAGGGCTCCGTCACAGAGCATCTCCGAGTGGACCCCCAGGTCGTTCTTCTCGTCCAAGAAGCTCAAAATGGCGTCGGGGATGGAGCCGATGCCCAACTGGATGGTGGCCCCGTCATCGATGAGGCTGGCGCAGTGGGCGCCGATCTTCCGCTCGATCTCCCCAATGGGGATGGTGGGACGGCGGAACAGAGGCTCATCGCAACGCACCGCCAGGTCGATGTCGTCGATGTGGACCAGGGTGTCGCCATAGGTCCGGGGCATACAGTCGTTGATCTGGGCGATCACCAGCTTGGCGGTCTCGGTGATGCACTTGGTATAGTCCACCGTCACCCCGTAGGAGCAATAGCCCCGCTCGTCTGGGGGCGAGAGGGTGATGAGGGCCACGTCGATGGGCAGGATGTCCTCATAAAATAGCCGGGGGGACTCCCCAAAGAGGTTGGGGGTGTAGTCCGCCCGCCCCTCGTTGACCGCAGCCCGGCTGCCGGGACCGGCGAAGAGGGAGTTGTGCCAAAAGTGTCCGGCGTACTGGGGTTGGGTGTATTTGCAAGGGCCCAGGGCCAGCATGTGCAGGACCTCCACATTTTGGTAGGCCTGGTAGTTGTCCAGCATCGCGTTGACCAGGGCCTGGGGCTCTCCCACGCTGTGGGCCAGGACCACCCGGTCCCCGGAGTGGATGGCTTGGACGGCCTCCTGGGCAGTGACGAATTTTGCCATGAGAAACGCTCCTTTCCAATCTCTCGCTGCCTCCCGTCAGGTCCGCGGCCCAGGGCGGCGTGGTTTGCTTTCTGGGCTTAGTATAGCGGGGACGGGACGGGTTTGTAAAACGAGGATTCTTGAAAGTAGGTTTCGAGAAATTTGAAGGAACGGAGGGAAATCGAGACTCGTCGGGGAAGTTTATTGACAAAATTCGCGCTTTCCCGGTATAATAAAAACGCCCCTCAGCCAGAGGGGACTGAAGGCGCGCTGTTACAAAGTGGTTGGCCCACCGTTACTACCCCTAGTGAAATCCAATAGAGGGGGGAGGTGGTTGCTGATGTGGAAAAAGTGGTTTTTCGCGGTACTCCGAGTTTTGGTGTGCTTAGCGATTGTACTCTTACTTACTACCGCAAAGGCTTGTTGACCGCTCGGCTGGACCCCAAGCGGTCAACAAAAACTTGTTGATTCGTAATCTAGGGCCAACCGCGAGTAACAGCGCCCTTCTGTTTTTTATTATACTCACGCCTTTTGGCTTTGTCAACGAAAAAATGTGTGTGCCTCACAGCAACGTTTCCGTATTCTGTTTGATATACTGCCACACCTGCCGTGCCGCCGGGGACAAACGCTGGACCTGGCGGCAGGCGATCCCAATGCGCCGGGTGGCAGGCGGGGCCAGCTCCCTGGTCTCCACGGGGTAGGGGCTGCTTTTCAACAGCAGCTCCGGCAGCACGCTCATCCCCAACCCCTGGGCCACCATGGCGATGACGGAGTAGTCGTCTTTAGCGGAATAGGTAATCCGCGGGGTCCCCGTGGCCTTGCGGACCAAATCCCGCAGCTCCCCGTCCAAGGAATCCGGGCGCATGATGTAGGCGGTCTCCCGGAGCTGTTCCATGGGAAAGCTCCCCTGGGCCGGGGCGGTTTCCGGGGGGAACACCGCCAGGATGCGCTCCTCTAAGAGCTGCACCGTCTCCAGGCTGGCGGCGGCAGGCAGGCGCAGGAAGCCCAGGTCGATGCGCCCCTCCCCGATCCAGCGCTCGATATCCTCATAGCTGCCCTGCAAGAGCTCGAAGGTGATGTGGGGGTGCTGTTCCAAAAAGCCGTGGAGCAGGGCCGGGAGGATGTGGACGGAGACGCTGAGAAAGGTGCCGATGCGCACCTGGCCCACCTCCAGGCCGTGGAGCTGGGCCACCTGGCGTTTCACCTCCTGGTTCTCCTGGCAGACGGCCCGGATGGCCGGTAAGAGCTGCTGCCCCTCCTGGGTCAGGCGGACGCCAAAGCGGTCCCGCAGCAGCAGCTTCACCCCCAGCTCGTCCTCCAGGCTGGTGATGATGTGGCTGATGGCGGACTGGGTATAGCCCAGCATCTCCGAGGCCTTGGTGAAGCTGCCCAGGTCCGCCGTCTGCAAAAGGATTTCATACTTCTTGATACTCATAGTCCAGCGCCCCTCTCTGTGTTTTTCCTGAGTATACCATAGATGGGTGGGAAAGCGAAGGGGGCGGCGGCATCCTTGCTTCAAAAACTTTGACACCCAGTTTCAAATTTTTGCGTTTTACAGCGGCGGCATCCTGGGCTATACTGAGCCCAAAGAACGCAAAAACAACAGGAGGACAGACTTATGAACGAGCAAAGCAAGCGCAGCTCCAAGCAGTGGGTCAACGATATGCTCCGAGAGCACTACCGCCACGCCAGGCAGGCCAAGGAGGACGGCCAGCTGGTCTGCTGGAGCACCTCCATCGCCCCCCAAGAGCTGCTCACCACCATGGGCATCATTACCATGTACCCGGAAAACCACGCCGCCGCCATCGGGGCCCGGAAAGACACAGAACAGTTCATCCACCACACGGAACAGATGGGCTATTCCTCGGACCTGTGTTCCTACGCGCGGGTGAACCTGGCTTACGCTGAGCTCCAGCACAGCGAGGCGGAGAACATGCCTCTGCCGGATTTTCTCCTCTGCACCAGCAACATCTGCCACACGGTCATCAAGTGGTATGAGAACCTGGCCAAGGAGCTGAACATCCCCCTCATCCTCTTTGACACCCCCTTCAACCACACCGATGAGGTCCAGGAGCACAACGTGAAGTACATGGAGGGCCAGCTCTACCACATCATTGACCAGTTGGAGGAGATCACCGGCAAGAAGTTCGACTACGACAAGCTCCGGGAGGTCATGGCCATCTCCAACGAGACCTGTAGCTGGTGGAAGAAGGCCACGGAACTGGCCGCCGCCAAGCCCTCCCCCCTGGACGGCTTCGAGCTGTTCAACTACTTAGCCATCATCGTCTTTGCCCGCGGCACCGAGGAGGCCCGCGACCTCTTCCATCTCTGGCACGACGAGCTGGCGGAGAAGATCCGTCTGGGCCAGGGGCCCTGGAAGGAGGGGGAGGAGCAGTACCGGGTCCTCTGGGACGGCATCGCCTGCTGGCCCTATCTGCGCTACACCTACAAGACCCTGAAAAACCTGGGCATCAACGTGGTCACCTCCACCTATCCCAAGTCCTGGACGGTGAGCTATGAAACCGGAGACATCGCCGGCATGGCCCGCGCCTATTCCGCCAACGTCTACCCCAACCGGAACCTGAACTACGACGTGGACAACATGGTCACCCTCACCAAGAAATTCGGCCTGGACGGCATCGTGTTCCACTCCAACCGCAGCTGCAAGCTCATGGACTTCCGTCAGTATGAGGTCCAGCGGCGGGTGATGGAGGAGTGCGGCGTGGCCTCGGTGATGTTCGACGGGGACCAGACCGACCCCCGCCTGTTCTCCGAAGCCCAGTATGAGACCCGCATCCAGGCCCTGGCGGAGATGATGGAGGCCAACCAGCGCAAGAGGAGGAATGCCCAATGAAAACCCTGCAAGCGTGTATTGACAGCCTGTGCGAACAGGCCCAGCATCCGGCCCGGACCATACAGGCCGCCTGCCAAACCACGGGGAAGCCCGCCGTGGGCTGCTTCCCCCTCTTTGTCCCGGAAGAATTGGTCTACGCCGCCGGTTTCCTGCCGGTGGGGCTGTGGGGCGGGGTGTCTGCCTTCCAGAAAGCGGACCAGTACATCCAATCCTTTGCCTGCTCCATTCTCCGGGCGAACCTGGAGCTGGGGATGTCGGGGGCCTACAATGCCCTGAAAGCGGTGCTCATCCCCTCCCAGTGCGACACCTTGAAATGCGTCTGTGAGAACTTCAAGCCCGCCGTGTCCCAGGTGCCGGTGATTGGCGTCACCATCCCCAACAACCGCGGCATTCAGGCCGCCCACCAGCAGCTTCTGGACGAGTTCGACTATATTACAGAGCAGCTCACCGCCCTGCAAACCCCGGACTGCCAGCCCATGTCCTTGGAAGAGGCCTTTGCGGTCTATGAGGACTACCGCAGCGTCATGGCCCAGTTCCGGGACACCGTGCCCGACTACCTGAACACCATCACCCCCGCCATCCGCCACAACCTCATCAAGGCCGCCTGGTTTATGGACAAGAAGGACTATACCGTCCAGATGCGGGAGCTGTTGGACCTGTTGACGCAGCAACCCAAGGAGCGCTTCCAGGGGACAAAGTGTATCCTCACCGGCATCATGCTGGACGCCGCGCCGGTGCTGGACCTGTTGCAAGAGCTGCACATCGCCGTGGTGGACGACATGCTCTGCCATGAGTCCCTCTTCCCCCGTACCCCCACCCGGCAGGAGGGCAGCGTCTCCTCCCGTCTGGCCTACCGCTTCCTGGACCTGAAGGGGGCCTCCCCCCTCTACGACCCAGGCAAGCCCAGGGGACAGATGCTCATTGACCTGGCCAAAGCGCGGGGGGCGGACATGGTATTCTTTACCCTGATGAAATTCTGTGACCCGGAGGCCTTCGACCACCCCTTTGTGAAAGCGGATTTGAAGGCGGCGGGGGTCCCCCTGCTCAGCGTGGAGCACGACCAGTTGGTGGAGTCCGCCGGACAACTGCGCACCCGCATCCAGGGCTTCCTGGAGATCAACTTCCCCGGCTGAGGGCTTTGCCCTGTTGCCGTTTGAACGACAAGGAGGTTTCCCCATGGTTTTAGGCATCGACATCGGCTCCTCCTCCTCCAAGGCCGTCATTCTGGACCCCAGCGGTACCCTTCTGGCCGCCCAGGTGGTGAACCTGGGCACCGGCACCCGCGGCGCAGGTCAGGTGGTGGAGCTGGCCCACCGGCAGGCCGGGACCACCCCGGCAGACATTCGCTGCACGGTAGCCACCGGCTACGGCCGTATGACCTACCAGGGGGCGGACCGGCAGCTTACAGAGCTGAGTTGCCACGCCAAGGGCATCCACCACCTCTTCCCCAAGGCCCGCACCGTGGTGGATATCGGCGGCCAGGACACCAAGGTCCTGCGCCTGGACGGGGACGGGAGCATCGACAACTTTGTCATGAACGACAAGTGCGCCGCCGGGACGGGCCGCTTCCTGGAGGTGATGGCCCGCGTGCTGGACTGCCCCATCGGGGAACTGTCCCAGCTGGCCCAGGCGGGACGGGAGCCGGTGTCTATCAGTAATATGTGTACCGTATTCGCGGAGTCCGAGGTGATCTCCCACCTCTCCGCCAACGTCTCCCCGGCCAACGTGGCCTCTGGGGCCATCCTCTCCATCGCCACCCGGATCGCGGGCATGGCCGGCCGGGTGGGGGTGGTGCCGGAAGTGGTGATGACTGGAGGTGGGGCCCTGAACCAGGCCCTGGTGGCGGCGTTAGAGGACGCCCTCCACTGCACCATCCAGACCCCGCAGGAACCCCAGACCACCGGGGCTTTGGGGGCGGCGCTGTTTGCTTTGGGCTTTGCGAAGAAAGAATGAATCTTTTTATCCCTATTATGAGGGGGCTGCAACGTGGTTGTTGCAGCCCCCTTGTCATATTGTGGGAAATTTTCCGTTGGTGCCCCCACGGGAATCACCCGTCACGGGCCTGCGGCCGTGACACCCTCTTTGGGAAAGAGGGCTTTTGGTGGGGGACCAGAGTCATCGTGCCTTACTGCTGCGCTGTGTGGTCCCCTCTGGGGTAGGGCTCCTCCCGGTCGGTGAGTCCGGCCAGGTAATCCATGCTGGTGCCTAGCGCTAGGGCAATGCGTTTGCACTGTTCATAGCTATAGTAGCGCTTCCCGTTTTCCAGCTTGGAGTAATCGCTTTGGTCGATGCCTGTCAGCATTTGCATTTTTATCTGTGTATAGCCCCGCTTTTGGCGAAGCTCCCTTAGTCGGTTCATTTTATCACCCAAGTAATTATGGCGAAATGACCTATTTACAATAAGGTGAAATTGACCTATAATTCTGGAAGGAACCCCAATACCATACAATAAAAACATATTGTTGAGGTGACAAAATGCTAGACTACAAAAAGATGTACCAAATCATGGTAACGGAGACGGAAAACGCCATCAACACACTCATCGCTGCCCAACGCAGGTGCGAGGAGATGTTTCTGGAGGGAAAAGATGCTGAACTCATTCTCATGGACCCGTCTGCCGAAACGAAAGAGGATGGAGGCCAATGAGGTATGGAACAAATACCGCTGGAAAAAGTAGAGAGCTACCTAGCCAAAGGCTTTGACCGCCGGAGTGCGGAATACTTCGCCACCGGCCGCCGCCGTATCCTCTCCGTATCCGCCGGGGAGGACTTCACCCTCCGTCTGGTGTTCGACAACCAGGAGGTCCGCAGGCTGGACTGCAAGCCCTTCCTCCAAGAGGGCACCGTATTCGCCCCCTTCCTGGACCCGGAAAACTTCCGGCGGGTGTACCTGGACGACTGCCACTGTGTCGCTTGGGATATTGACCCGGCGGTAGACAGCGAGGAAGTTTGGTCCAACAAGGTAGACCTGTGTCCAGACAGTTGTTATATGGATAGCATTCCGGTGTAAAAACTATCCGCAGGGGGACGATCCCTCCTGCGGATAGTTGCTATGCCTCACAGACAGGCGCTGGCGTGTTCCCAATCCCTGTGCTTGACATAGACCATATAGTTCCAAGCTGTGTCTGGCTGTTGGCCCAGTACCCTGGCGCTCTCCCGGTTGGAGAAGTTCACAAGGGCCCCGGCGTTGCTGCGGTTTTGGGGGGAGACTCGATAGGGGATGCCTGCGTGGCGCAGGGCGGAGCAGACCCGCTCCCGCTGGTCCAGGCTGGTGCAGAGGATGAGGGCTTTGCGGTTGAATCGGGTGATCATACTGGCCTCCTAGCTGTCGTGCCGGCCTGCCTCCTGCTCCTTGAGGATGGGCTGTAGGCGCATGAGCAGGTCCACCTTGTTGTTGACCTCGAACTTTTTATAGATGTTGGCGATGTGGGTGCGCACGGTGTAGATGCTGATATGGAGCTCCTCGGCGATCTGCTCGTTTTTCATCCCCGACGCCAGGTAGTAGACGATGCGCCGCTCCTGCTGGGTGAGGGCGTTGTAGGGGTGGTTGCGGCTCTTGGGGAGCTGCTTGGTCTGGCAGGTGATGAGCATCAGGTGCCAGGTCTGGATGAGGCCGGCGGAGCTGGTGGAGAGGAAGGAGGTGTGGTAAAAGGTGATATCTCCCGCCAGGGAGGTGATGGTCTGGCTGCTGCCCCCCTGGGTACTCAGGCGGTCGCTGACCTCGTTGATCATGGTCTGGACCTCCCGGAACTGGGCGTCCCCCTGGTAGTTGCTGCGCAGGAAGTGGCCCTGGGTGTGGCGGTACTGCTCCCAGAAGATCTGGCTGATCTCCTTGGCGGCGTTGTTGGCCTGGAGGACGGTCATGTCCTGGTTGAGGATCACCGCCCCCAATTTGATATCCTGGTAAAAGAGGGTAAAGCTGTCGTGGAAGCGGGCCTCACCGCTGTGGCGCAGGTAGCTCTGGTAATTGGCCTCGATGAGCTCGGCCAGGTACTCCAGCAAGCTGCGCACCTGGGAAAAGGGGCCCTCTTCCTGGGAGCGGAAGAGGCCCAGGGAGCCGATGATCTGCTCGTTGGCATAGAAATATAACACCGCCTGGTGGGCCATGTCCTCCGCCGCCAACTGCTCCCCGAAGGAGCTGCGGCGGAACTCCGCCTGGGTGGGCAAGTCCTCGGTGCAGATCACCCGTTGTCCCTGGAGCTGGGTGGGCAGGCGGGCGTAGCGAAAGGCATCCTCCCGGTGGAGGCGCTCTTTATAATCGTACATCAGGCCGTAGCGGATGCCATAGGTGACATAGTTGCTCAGCCCCCCGGCCCGGCGGGTCTGGCCCCCGGCGAAGACCACCCGGCTACAGGGGAAGAAGATGCTGCGGCGGAAGCCAAAGTGCTTGTCCAGCAGGGAAAGGACCTTTTTGGGAAAGTTTTCGCTGTCTCTGGCCAGCTCCAGGGAGAAGCCCAGGGTGGCGTCGAAATACTGTTCGGGAAGTTTGGGCATACATGTACTCTCATTTCTGTAGGATAAGCAGGCGAGAAAAACCTGGCTATGTGGACATCTTTTCCCCCATTATACATAGTTTGTATGATAAATACAAGGGTTTCCCCTCCAAAAATACCAGCGAATTTTCCGAACAATTCCCTTCCCTCCCTTGACAGGCATGGGTTTTGATGTATAATATAAGCACCCACGAATTGAATCAGTCCATTTTGGTACAAAATGAACAAATAAAGTATTAGGAGGTTATCTCATCATGCAAACGAGAGAGGTAGTCATTGTCAGCGCTTGCCGTACTGCAATCGGTAAGTTCCAGGGTCAGTTTAAGGACGTTTCCGCCAGAGAGCTGGCCATCACCGTCGGTAAGGAAGCCATCAAGCGCGCCGGCATTGACATCAACATGATCGACGAGTGCGTCATGGGCGAGTGCTATCCTGGAATGCAGGGCTCCCTGCCTGCCCGCCAGGTGTCCATGCGCATCGGCCTGCCCATCGAGAGCGGCGCCGTCACCGTGAACCAGAACTGCGCTTCCGGCCTGCGCGCCATGGAAATCGCCTGCCAGAACGTGATCCTGGGCAAGACCGACATCGGCCTGGTCATCGGCGTGGAGAACATGACCCAGGCACCCTTCATGCTCCCCAAGGCCCGTATGGGCTACCGCATGGGCGGCATCCCCACCGGCGGCGGTGCTGAGCTCATGGACAGCCTGATCCACGACGCCCTGTATGACTCCCTGGTCCCCGGCCACATGGGCGTCACCGCAGACAACGTGGCAAAGCTGTGCAACGTCACCCGTCAGGAGTGCGACGAGCTGGCCGTCATCAGCCACAACCGCGCCTGCGCCGCCATCGACGGCGGGAAGTTCAAGGACGAGATCGTGCCCATCGTGGTCCACAACAAGAAGAAGGGCGACATCGTTCTGGACACCGACGAGCATCCCATCCGCAACTGCAGCTATGATACCATCTCCAAGATGAAGGCCGTGTTCACCCCCGACGGTGTCACCACCGCCGCCAACGCCTCCGGCATCAACGACGCCGCTGCCGCTGCCATCATCATGTCCGTGGAGAAGGCCAAGGAGCTGGGCCTGAAGCCCATGGCCAAGTACATCAACAGCTGCTCCGCCGGCGTGGAGCCCAAGTACATGGGCATCGGCCCGGCGTATGCCATCCCCAAGTGCCTGAAGGGCGCCGGCATGACCTTCTCCGACGTGGAGTACTGGGAGATCAACGAGGCCTTTGCCGCTCAGTTCCTGGGCGCTGGCCGCAAGCTGAAGGAGAACGAGGGTTGGACCGTGGACCTGGAGCGCACCAACGTCAACGGCTCCGGCATCTCCCTGGGCCACCCCATCGGCTGCACCGGTATGCGTATCCTGGTGACCATGCTCTACGAGATGGAGCGCCAGGGCACCACCATCGGCGGCACCTCCATGTGCGTAGGCGGCGGCCCCGCTATGGCTTCCGTCTGGACCCGCGACTGCGGTTTCTAAGGTTTTTGCAAGAATCGCAAGCCCCCCGGCGCTCACGCAGCGCCGGGGGCTTTTTCTAAAGAGATTGATTTAGGAGGACACACCATGCAAGACAGTATGTGGCTGGAGATCATCCTGGACGCCAAGGCCCAGGAGCTGGACGACATCTGCGCCCGGCTCATCGCCAACGGCGTTCCCGGCCTGGTGACGGAGGAGGAGGGGGAGTTTCAAGCCTTCCTGGAGGAAAACCGGCAGTATTGGGACTATGTGGACGATGATCTCTTGGAACAGATGAAGGGCGTCTCCCGCGTGAAGTTTTACGTCACCGACGACGCCGACGGCCAGAAGCAGCTCACCCAATACCTGGCGGGGCTGGACCGGCCTTACACCTCCGTGCGCCTGCGGGAGTACGACTGGGCCCATAGCTGGCAGAAATACTACCGGCCCCTGACCATCGGGCAGCGGCTGTACATTGTCCCGGAGTGGGAGCGGGATACCTCCCCGGCCCCGGAGGGGCGGGTGCGGCTGTTGATGAACCCCGGCCTCACCTTTGGCACCGGCTCCCATGCCTCCACGCAACTGTGCCTAGAGGGGGTGGAGGACTATGTGGTCCCCGGCCGGCCGGTGCTGGACCTAGGCTGCGGCAGCGGCATTCTGGCGGTGGCCGCCCTGGCCCTGGGGGCCAGCCACGCCACCGGGGTGGACATCGACCCCAAGGCGGTGGATGTGGCCTATGAGAACGCCGCCCTTAACGGTCTGGGGAAGGACCGCTGCCATTTCCTGGCGGGGAATGTCCTTAATGACGACTCTCTGGTGGAAGAGCTGGCAAAGGTGCGGGCCCCCCTGGTGCTAGCCAACATTGTGGCGGACGTGATCATCCCCCTGGCCCCGGTGGTGCCAAGACTGCTGGCGCAGGGTGGGACCTTCCTGTGCTCCGGCATCATCGACACCCGTGGGGATGAAGTGGCCGCTGCACTGGAGGGCAGCGGGCTGCGGATCTTGCGGCGCTTGGAGAAGAACGGCTGGGTGGCGTTGGCGGCAACTCTGGCGTAATCCAAAAAGGATCCCCTGACTTGCTGGTATCCTGATGTCAAATAACCCCAGGACTTCGCGGCAAACGACCGTAACGTCCTGGGGTATCCTGTTCTATTTCGGCTACGATTTCTTTATCCCGATTTCCCCCTCTTTCAGGGAAATCCTGTCCGATGAACAGCATATAAAATAAATATAATACTCGCCATCTTCATCGGCCTGTATACTATAGCGTTCCTTTTCTTTGCTCTCGTATGAGGTCGATTGACACAGTGTTCCCTTTTTTATGTGTCCAACGGCTAGCGTTTGATCGCGGCCATCGGAGAAGGGATATTTTTCAAACTCCCAATACAGGGTCTCTCCCGCGCGGAGGGTCCAGCCACTGCCATCGTCCTTGGTGAATATCCCCATGATCCCATTGGGGGCCATCAATTCCGGGGTCTTCCTGCCTTCAATCCTCATCTCTTGGATCAAGTTGGGAAGCAGAAGCGCACTGCCTTCCACGAAAGCAATGACCGGGCCTGGAGATCCCTCTGTAAGCTGGCGTTCAAAGGTCCCCTCTGACTCCTGCCCGATCTGATCCCTGTTCGCGTCATGCAACAGCTCGATCCCAAATTCGGGCTCCGGCTCTCCCATCAGGCGGTCCACCGGCGGGATAATCACTGCCCCACCCCTGCTGTCCCGGTCCAGAAGCGTGTGAACGCCAACTGCCGTAAACGCCAGGAGGAGCAGGATGCAAAGGCTCAATACGTTTTGTACCGAGACCCCCGGCCTCCTTCCGCTCCGGGCAGAGGGGGGCATTTCCTGGGGGCCCTCCGGCTCATATTCGGCTATCGTTTCCAAGGATCGCCCCGGCTCCACCAGGAATTGGAGTGGCACCTGGAATAACCCCGCAATCGCAATCAAATTCTCCGTGGACGGCACAGATTTCCCCGATTCCCATCTGGAGATCGCCTGCCGGGTGACGTTCAACTGTTCCGCTACCTCATCCTGGGACAACTTTCGGGACCTGCGCAGGGCCACCAGTTTTTCCTGCAAGCTCATGTTCATCCCCCCTTTCTTCCATTTTACACAAACGGCGTACAAAGGGAAGAACATTCGCGTTCCATTTCCCGCAATTATTGGTTGCGGCGAGCTGTTTCTCGGTTTTTTATTTTTTCGATTGCTAATTTCGCGCCAAAACAGCCTCCTGGATCGAGTGTTCCACAAAGCTGTTCAAGGACATTTGCTGGGCCATCGCCGTGAGGGCCGCCTGCTTGTGCAGCTCCGGGGAGATGCGGACATTAAAGCTGCCCTTGTAGGCCCGCTCTGGTTCGACCCCCTCTGCGGCACACAGTTCCAAATACTCATCCACCGCAGCATGAAAGCCCTCCACCAGGGCGCGGGCGCTCTCCCCTTCATAGGAGATCAACGCACGCACGCCCATCACCTTTCCAAACAGCAGTGCATCCGGCTCAGAAAACTCAACACTTCCAAGATAGCCCTTATATTCCATTGTGTTGCTCATAGGAGTCCCTCCTGCTCAAATAGTTCCATTAACTGTTTCACCTGATAGTCCAACAGTTCCTTTCGCGGGTGCGGCTTGTGTAGCAAAATGGGTGGATGCTCCGGAGAAAGGAACATGACTCTGGACCCGCTGGTTTTCCCCTTGTTAGAACGGCGATAGGCAAAATATCGCAACAGGGTTTCCGCCTCCTCAAAGGTAAAATCCTTTGGCCGCGTTTTTAGCCGCTTCAGAAGTTTCTCTTTTTGTCCCATAGCGCATACCTCCGCTTATAGAAAATATAATACTACTGTCCGCCTCAATATGCAACTGTTTTTAGTTGCAATATATTTCCTGCCTTTTTTCAAAAACCCCTTGACATTTCCCCACCCTCTTGCTATACTATCAAAGCCGCTTTGACTGGGTTATGTAAGTGAGTGGGCCGTATTTGCCCCCTTCGCCCCCGACAGCGAGCCCGTATTTAAGGAAAGAGGTGCAATTAGCATGACAGCAATCATCGAGACCGGCGGGAAGCAGTATAAGGTGGCCGAGGGCGACACCCTCTTCATCGAAAAGCTGCCCAACGAGGCCGGCGACAGCGTGAAATTCGACAAGGTCCTGGCCGTGCTGGGGGACAAGCCCGTGTTCGGTGCCCCCGTGGTGGAAGGCGCCAGCGTGGACGCTTCCGTGGTGAAGAATGGCAAGGGCAAGAAGGTCGTTATCTTCAAGTATAAGCCCAAGAAGGGCTACCGTCTGCGTCAGGGCCACCGTCAGCCCTACACCAAGGTCGAGATCAAGAAGATCAACGCCTGATGACTACCGCTTCCTTCACTCTTGAGGACGGGCGCATGGTCTCCTTCCAGGTGAAGGGCCACAGCGGCCTGGCCGAAGCGGGAGAGGATGTCCTGTGCGCCGCCATCACCAGCGCCGTGCGCCTCACCGAGTGCGCCATCAACGACGTGCTGGGGCTGGAAGCCCCGGTGAAGGTCAAGGAACAGGACGCATCCATTACCATCAAGCTCCCCCGCAAGCTGGAGGGAGAGGCCGACGCGGTGTGCCAAACCTTGCTCGCCGCCCTGATGGTCTACTTCGTTCAGCTCCAGGAGGAATATCCCCAACACATCATCGTCATGGAGGTGTAACTATGCTTCATATCGGACTTCAGTTCTTCGCACATAAGAAGGGCGTCGGTTCCACCCGGAACGGCCGCGATTCTATGGCGCAGCGCCTGGGCGTCAAGCGGGGCGACGGTCAGTTCGTGCTGGCCGGTAACATTCTGGTCCGCCAGCGCGGCACCCATATCCATCCCGGCACCAACGTGGGCATCGGCAAGGACGACACCCTGTTCGCCCTGAAGAGCGGCCGCGTTAAGTTTGAGCGGCTGGGCAAGGACCGCAAGCAGGTTTCCATCGTGGAAGCCATTTCGGAATAAGCCAGAACCAAAACGCCCCGAACGGATCCCGTTCGGGGCGTTCCAGCGTCCCACAAAGGAGGGCCTTATGGCAAACACATTCATTGATACCGCCCGGATCACCGTCAAGTCCGGGGCCGGCGGCAACGGCGCGGTGGCCTTCCACCGGGAGAAATACATCGCCGCCGGTGGTCCCGACGGGGGCGACGGCGGCCGGGGGGGCGACATCATCCTGCAAGTGGATGCGCGCATGTCCACCCTGATGGACTTTCGTTACAAGCGCAAATACGTGGCGGAAAACGGCGGCAACGGCGCCGGAAAACGCTGCACCGGCAAGGACGGCGCCCCCCTCATCATCAAAGTCCCCCGCGGCACCGTGGTGCGGGACGCGGAGACCCGCGAGATCATCCGGGACATGTCCGACGACGAACCCTTCGTCCTGTGCCGGGGGGGCAACGGCGGCTGGGGCAACAAGCACTTCGCCACCCCCACCCGCCAAGCCCCCCAGTTCGCCAAGGCGGGCCTGCCGGGCATCGAGCGGGTGGTGCTCCTGGAGCTGAAGCTCCTGGCAGACGTGGGGCTCGTTGGCTTCCCCAACGTGGGGAAATCCACCCTGCTGTCCGTGGCCACCAAGGCCCGGCCTAAGATCGCGGACTACCATTTCACCACCCTCTTCCCCAACTTGGGGGTGGTGTTCGTGGACGAGGGGGTTTCCTTCGTCCTGGCGGACATCCCCGGCATCATCGAGGGGGCCGCCGAGGGGGCCGGGCTAGGCCACGACTTCCTGCGGCACATCGACCGCTGCCGCCTGCTGATCCACATCGTGGACGTGTCCGGCAGCGAGGGCCGGGACCCGGTGGCGGATTTCGAGGCCATCAATGAGGAGCTGCGGGCCTACAACCCTGAGCTGGCCCAGCGGAAAATGCTAGTGGCCGCCAACAAGACGGACATCTTAGAGGACCGCAGCCTCTTGGAAAAACTAAAAGCCCACGTGGAGGCCCAGGGGCTGACCTTCTATGAACTCTCCGCCGCCACCCATACCGGCGTGCGGGAGCTGATGAAGGCCGCCGCCGGGGAGCTGGCCCATCTGCCCCCGGTACGGGTGTATGAGCCGGAGTATGTGGAGCGTCCGCCCCAGGTGGACACCTCGGAACCTCTGTCCATCCGCCACGAGGACGACGTGTGGATCGTCGAGGGGCCCTGGCTGCAAAAGATCATGGCCAACGTGAACTTTTCCAACTACGAGTCTCGGAACTGGTTCGACCGGATGCTCCGCTCCGCCGGGCTCTTTGACCGGCTGGAGGAGATGGGCATCAAGGACGGGGACCTGGTGAGCCTCTACAACCTGGACTTTGAATACCAGCGCTGATCCTATGGGTTCAGACACAAACGCCCTCCGGCGGGTGCATCCCACCGGAGGGCATTTCCTTATGGCTTTGCCTGTTTCGCTTTCTCCGCCTGGCGGCGGGCCTGTTCCTTGTCCACTTCCTCCTCCATCCAGAGGAAGAAGTCCAGGCTGTCCATGTCGTGGGCGGGGGCCACGCGGGGGGTGCCGTCGTCCTCTGGCCCCGCCGCCTCCTCTTCGCCTAGGTCGTTCATAAGGCCCAACGCGGCCAGGTCAAAGGCGTCGGCGGAGAAGATGTCGCCCAAATCCTCGTGGGGAAATTTTTCCATGGTGGGACTGCCTCCTTGTGAAATATTCTCTTGGAGATAGGATACCACAGCTTGGGGCCAATGTCACGAATTTTCCAGGGCTTCCCCGTGGGGCCTGTCACTTCTTGTGGAACGGCGGATTTTATGATATACTAAATTTCATAAGAGAGCTGGCATCCGTCTGAAAGGAGTGTGTTCTGATGGCTTTGATCCACTGTCCCGAATGTGATAAGGAGGTCTCTGACCGTGCGAAAGCCTGCCCCAACTGCGGGTTTCCCATTGCGGACTATCTGCAAGAATGTGAGGCGTGGGAGGAGGGGGCACTGACGGAACCGGTGCCCAGCTGCCCCATCTGCGGCACGGTGCTGGACCCGGAAAACCTCCCCGGCGGTGTCTGCCCCCATTGCAGCTTCCCGGTGCTGGACTACCTCCAAGAAGGGGGCGATATCACCTCACCGCCCCAGGCACCCACCCCCGCCACCCAGGCACCCCGCTGCCCCATCTGCGGGTCCAAAAACCTGTCTCGGATCTCCAAGGGCCAAACCACCGCAAAACTGCTGGTGCTTGGGGTCTTGGCCGCAGGGGACGCGGGGAAGGCTTGGATGTGCGAGGATTGCGGGAGCCGTTTTTGAGCCCTTCTCCCATAACAAACCCCCGGACGTCACGTCCGGGGGTGATTTCATGGGATGCGCAAGGGCGGGATGGTAACCAATCGAAGCACTTGTTGGGGGAAGCGGTCGGGCCGTGTGATTTGGTCCATATAGGCTTCCCGGTCCAGGTAGGCCCGCTTCTCCGGCGTCATGGGTGAGAGACGGTAGTGGTTTCGTTGGGCCCTCACGCTGGTTTCTTTGACCATAGAGGCACTCCTTTCCATCGGGTCGTGTGTATGCTCCTCCGCCGAGGGGCGGGGGTGGCGAAGCCCCGCCCCGTCTTCGACTTCGGAGAAAGCAAGAAAACACCATGCAGGCATAATAAACTTATGTCCTACACAGTGCCTTTTCAACACATACACACAACCGGTGGAGCGCAGAGGCCAAAAAGCGCCCCGCGAAAGAGAAAT
>CAJTQP010000011.1 GCA_910578575.1 uncultured Oscillospiraceae bacterium | reverse complement strand
GTTGATGTGGTTCCCTGTGAACCCCACCTGGCATGAGGGCATCCCACGGTGGATGTAGGGGACGGCGCCCTCGCCGTCCCGCGATTTCCCCGCCACCTGCCGTTTCCACGGGAATCCACATCACGACCTTTCCCCCCCAAACCCCAAAATTCCCCCAAAGATCGCCCCCCGCCTCTTGACGGGCCGCACAATATCCTTTATCATAGAAACGAACGATTCCTATATCTTGACATCTCCCAGGATGTCACCCAAGGGAGAACCTATGAGCAGTACCTACCACGGTCAACTGACCGTTTCCATTTTCGGCCAATCCCACGGCAGCGCCATCGGCGTGACCCTGGACGGCCTCCCCCCCGGCGAGCCGGTGGACCTGGACACCCTCCAAACCTTCTTAAACCGTCGTGCCCCCGGCCAGGGGGACTGGTCCACCCCCCGAAAGGAGGCGGACCGGCCAGAGTTCCTCTCCGGCCTGCTGGAGGGCAGGACCTGCGGCGCCCCCCTCACCGCCGTCATCCGCAACACCAACACCCGCTCCGGGGACTATGCCAATTTGAAAGACCTGCCCCGCCCCGGCCACGCCGACTACACCGCCCAGGTGAAGTACGGCGGCTTCCAGGACAGCGCCGGGGGCGGCCACTTCTCCGGCCGCCTCACCGCCCCCCTGTGCATCGCCGGGGGGATCTGCCGCCAGATCCTGGCCCGCCGGGGCATCGCCGTGGGGGCCCACATCGCCGCCATTGGCGGCGTGCCCGACACCCCCTTTGACCCCGTCCACTTAAATGAGACGGCCCTGCTGGCCCCTGGGGAAAAGCCCTTCCCGGTGACGGACGACAGCGCGGGGACAGCGATGCAGACCCAGATCGCGCAAGCAAAGGCGGCGGGTGACTCCCTGGGGGGCGTCATCGAATGCGCCGTCCTGGGCCTGCCCCCAGGCCTGGGGGACCCCATGCTGGACGGCATGGAGAACCGCATCGCCCGCCTGGTGTTCGCCATCCCCGCCGTGAAGGGCGTGGAGTTTGGGGCGGGCTTCCAGTGCGCCGCCCTGCGGGGCAGCGAGAACAACGACCCCTTCTGCCTGGTGGACGGCCAAGTACGCACAAAAACCAACCACGCCGGCGGCATCCTAGGGGGCATCACCAACGGAATGCCCCTGGTGTTCCGGGCAGCGGTGAAGCCCACCCCCTCCATCGCCCAGGCCCAGGACAGCGTCAGCCTGGGCCGCCGGGAGGAGGCCCAGCTGGAGATCAAGGGCCGCCATGACCCCTGTATCGTCCCCAGGGCCGTGCCCTGCCTGGAGGCCGCCGCCGCCCTTGCCGTATATGACGCCCTGCTGGAGCAGGAAATGAGGAGAGTGCAAGCATGACTTTAGAAGAACTGAGAAAAGAAATCGACGTGGTAGACGACGTCTTATTAAAAGCCTTCCAGGAGCGCATGTCCCTGGTGGCCCAGGTGAGCCAGGCCAAGCAGGCCAGCGACCTGCCGGTGTTGGACGTGTCCAGGGAGCGCACCAAGCTGGAGGACGTGTCCGGCAAGCTCCCCCCGGAGCTCCAGCAGTACGGCTACTTCCTCTGGTCCATGCTCTTTGAGCTCAGCCGCAGCTACCAGAGCGCCCTGAACCCCACCCCCTCCCCCCTGCGCAGGGAGATCCAGGAGGCCATGGAGAACACCCCCCAGCTCTTCCCCCCCCGCGCCACCGTGGCCTGCCAGGGGGTGGAGGGGGCCTATTCCCAACTGGCCTGCGACAAGCTCTTCCAGCGGCCCCAGGTGATGTATTTTGGCAGCTTCGAGAGCGTCTTTACCGCCATCGAGAACGGCTTTTGCGACTACGGCGTGCTGCCCCTGGAGAACAGCACCGCCGGTTCCGTCAACCAGGTCTATGACCTGATGCAGGACCACAAGTTCAAGATCGTCCGCTCCACCCGGCTGAAGGTGGACCACAACCTGCTGGCCAAGCGGGGCACCAAGCTGGAGGACATCCGGGAGATCTTCTCCCACCCCCAGGCCATCAGCCAGTGCAGCGCCTTTTTGGAAAAGCTGGGCAAGGACGTGAAGGTCACCCCCTGCGAGAACACCGCCGCCGCCGCCCAGGCCGTGGCGGAGTCCAGCCGGGAGGACGTGGCGGCGATCTGCTCCCACAACTGCATCGCCCTCTACGCCCTGGAGCGCCTGGCCGCGGACATCCAGGACCGGGGGGACAACTACACCCGCTTCATCTGCATCTCCAAAAAGTTGCAGATCTTCCCCGGTGCGGACAAGACCAGCCTCATGGTCTCCCTGCCCCACCGGCCCGGCTCCCTCTACCAGGTCCTGGCCCGCTTCTACGCCCTGGGCCTGAACCTCATCAAGCTGGAGAGCCGTGTCCTTCCCGGCCGGGACTTTGAATTCATGTTCTATTTCGATTTGGAGACCTCCGTGTACTCTGAGGAGTTCATCCGCATGGTGGACGACCTGACCACGATCTGTGAGGACTTCCAATACTTAGGCAGCTACAGCGAGGTGGTATGATGCAGCGGCGCTACGGACTGTTGGGGGAAAAGCTGAGCCACAGCTACTCTCCCGAACTTCACGCCCTCTTTGGCGACTATAGTTATGAGCTCTTTGAGATCGCCCCCGGCGACCTGGGGGACTTCCTCCGGGCCCGGAATTTCCATGGGCTCAATGTAACCATACCCTATAAGACCACGGTGATGGCGGTGTGCGACCAGCTCAGCGAGGCCGCCGAGGCCATCGGCAGCGTCAACACCGTGGTGAAGCGTCCCGACGGCAGCCTTTTTGGGGACAACACCGATGCCGCCGGTTTCGAGGGCATGGTCTGGAAGAGCCGCATCCCCATCCGGGACCGGAAATGCCTGGTCCTGGGCTCTGGGGGGGCCAGCCTGTCGGTGCAGTACGTGCTGGAAAAGCAGGGGGCCAAGGAGATCGTGGTGGTCTCCCGCTCCGGAAGCAGCAACTATGGCAACCTGGACCAGCACCGGGACGCCCAGGTGATCGTCAACGCCACCCCTGTGGGGATGTACCCCAACACCTCCGCCGCCCTCATCGACTTACGAAAATTCCCAAACTGCGAGGGGGTCCTGGACCTGATCTACAACCCCGCCCGCACCGTCCTGCTCCAACAGGCGGAGGCCCTGGGCATCCCCCACCTGGGGGGCATGTTCATGCTGGTGGAGCAGGCCCGCTACGCCGCCCAGATCTTCACCGGCTCCACCTTCCCCTCCATCCGGGCGGAGGGGGCCTATCACACCCTCTGCCACCGGAAGGAGAACCGGGTCCTCATCGGGATGCCCGGCTGCGGCAAGAGCACCATCGGCCGGGAGCTGGCCAAGCTCCTGGACCACCCCTTCATCGACTGCGACCAGAAGTTGGAGGAGCACTTTGGGGTCTCCTGCGCGGACTTCATCAACCGCCAGGGGGAGGAGGCCTTCCGGGCCGAGGAGACCGCCCTCCTGTCCGTCCTGGGCAAGGAATCCGGCCTGGTGATCTCCACCGGAGGCGGCTGCGTCACCCGCGGGGAGAACTACCCCCTGCTCCACCAGAACGGCACCATCATCTTCCTGGAGCGGGAGCTGTCCAAGCTGCCCAAGAAGGGCCGCCCCCTGTCCCTCCGGGGCAATTTGCAGGATATGTACACCATGCGCCTGCCCAAGTACCGCCGCTTCGCGGACCTCATCGTCCCCAACGACGCGGACCCGGTGCAGGTGGCCAAGAACGTGGAGGCAGCTTATGAAGCTTTTCGTCCTTAACGGCCCCAACCTGAACCTCTTAGGGGTCCGGGAGCCGGAGCTCTATGGAAAACAAAACTACGCCGCCCTCACCGCCCTGGTGGAGGACACCTGCCGCCAGGAGGGCATCGACGTGGAGATCTTCCAGTCCAACCACGAGGGGGCCCTGGTGGACAAGATCCAGTCGGCTCTGGGCCAGGCGGACGGCATCGTCATCAACCCCGCCGCCTATACCCACACCAGCGTGGCCATTCTGGACGCCCTGAAGGCCGTGGCCCTGCCGGCGGTGGAGGTCCACATCTCCGACGTGTCCAAGCGGGAGGACTTCCGCCAGGTCTCCTACGCCGGGATGGCCTGCGTCAAGACTTACATGGGCCTGGGATTGGAGGGCTACCGCCAGGCGATCCTATACTTGAAAGACTACTTGAAAGGGCAATAAGCCCCCAAAACACCGCGCCCCCTGGGCAGGACAGCAAGGCTGCTGTTTTGCCCAGGGGGCGCGGCTTTGGTGCCGCTCAGGGTTTTGGTTTTTCCGGGAACATGTTCTCCTCTCGCAGCTTGGCGGCGATGTAGGCGAAGCTCTCCTTGTTGTGGGGCAGCAGGCAGTAAGAACAGTTCTTCACCCCGTTCTTCACCACAAAGGCCCCCCCGCAGTTTGGTGCCCGGTAGAGGGGGCAGTAGCAGAAGAGGCAGTTGAACTCCTCCTCGGAGACATCGTCGTGGCAGGGGAAGTATTCGCACGCCCGGTTTTGGAACCAGGTGTAGTGGCGTCCGGTCAGGTCCATGGGTGGTCTCCTTCCTGAAAGTTGGTCTCACCCAGCATACCACAATTTTGGGGAAAAGGGAACCGTCTCATTCCACCCCCAGCCCCGCCACCGCGTCCCGCAGCAGCCGCCATAGGGCCAGAAGCTGAACGTATTTCTCCTGCCCCGCCGGGGTGATGCGGTAATATTTCCGGGTGGGTCCCCCAGAAGTCTCCCCCTGGTACTGTTGGGTATACCCCTCCCGGCACAGCCCCCGGAGCAGGGCGTAGACGGCGCTCTCCTGGGTGTCGGGAAAGCCTTCTCGCAGCTGTCCCAGGAGCTCGTAGCCGTAGCAGTCCGCCTGGGTGAGAAGGTGGAGCAGACACAGTTCGATGAGTTCTTTTTTCAGCACAGGGCAACCCCCGTTCCCACCAGGCCCAGGCCGGTGAGCACGCCATACTCCACCAGGAAAGGCTTCCACCAGCCTGCCACAGTGAGGTCCAAATTCAGGCTGCTCAGCAGGCCCATCACCGCCATGCACAACACCGACACCGTCAGCCCCAGCACATACACCGCCAGCCAGCGGCGGTCCCACATCCGGAAACGCACCAAAGCGGGCAAGCCCAACAGCGCCAGCAGAAAGCCCCAGACCCGCAGACCTGCGTGGATGGCCATTGCCTGTTCAAAGGACACCGTGGTCAGCCACGACCCCGCCGGGACCGTTACGATCTGCCAGAACAGGAACCAAAAGCTTGCGATGCCCAGGAGCTGCACCAGGAGCAACGGCAGCACGGCCTTGGGCAGGGGGCCTTCCCGCATCCCCTGGGGCCGGGCCCAAAGGGCAGTGCCCAGGCCCAGCAGCAGAAACCCCAGTTGTACCGGTACGGCCAGCCCATGGCTGTTGAAAAGGTTCCACAGCGCATCCAGTGCCGGCAGAAATAGATCGCCATACTGGATGCCCAGGGTCGACAGCGTGTTCAGCAGGGCACTCAGTGCCGGCAGCAGCAGGCAAGCGGTCATCAGGCCAAAGGTCATCAACCAGCTGCGGTAGCTTTTCCCCTGCTCCAACTGCCGCACCACCTCCACCGGCTCCCCCACCTCCCGGCGCAAATCTGCCTCTGACCGGGCGTCTTCCGTCAACAAGTCCTGGTAGTCCTCCACCACCTCTTTGGCCTCCGCCGGGGGCAGACGCCAGCGGGCGGCGCGGGTGATCTGATCGAGATAGCTTTGCTTCATGGGTACTCCTCCTTATCTACTGTGAAAAATATAGTAGTTTTCTCTATCATAGCAGAAGCGGCAGAAAAAAACAAGACGGTTGTTCCGTTTCTCTTGACAATTTCCACGAGTTAGTGTATGCTAACTAAAAAGCAGCCCAGTTCCCCCAGCAATTCCCTGCAAGCCCTCCGGCGTTCTGGGCACACTATTTACAACACCCACGTCCCCAAGGGATGTTCAGCGGGTCAAAGAAGTGGGCAAAGCCCTGCGGGCCGCCTAGGGGGGCGGCCCCTACATCCAACGTAGGTGCCCACAAAATAAGTGGGGTTCACAGGGAAGCACCCAACCACGTCCATTGTGAACCAAGGGGCGGTGAAACCATCGGCGTGTCCTGGTAGGGGCCGGCGCCCTCGCCGGCCCATGGTGTCCCCGCTTCCGTTCCATAGAGCAAACTACTTTTTTGACCGTTTGTACGTCTCCTAGGGACAGGATATTTCCAGAACGGTTAGCAAAAACTAACACCCAGAAAGGAGTTCCCATGAGCGTTGTCATTTTAGGCGGAAACGAGTGTATGGTCCGCAAGTACAAGGAGCTGTGCCAGTCCTTCGACTGCTCCGCCAAGGTCATCCCCAAAATGGGCGGCACCCTCAAAGGCCGCCTGGGCCAGCCGGACCTGCTGGTGCTGTTCACCGACACCATCTCCCACAAGATGGTGCAAAACGCCCTCAACGAGACCCGTGGCGGCAGCACCGTGGTGGCGCGGGTGCGCTCCAGCTCCATGTCCGCCCTCCGGGGCGTCCTCCAGACCCACACGGCGGCGGGCTGAATGTTTGCCGACCAGTTGATCCGCCAGGGGGCCCCCACCCTGGCGGGCTTGAAAACCGCCAACCTCTTCCCCTGCCGCCTGGCCCACCGCGCCGATCTGCTCCGGGACCTGCGGTGGGCCAACCAGCTGTTGGTGCCCCGTGGCCTGCGGCTGCTGCCCCTGCGCCTGGAGGAGGGGCGGGCCCTGTTGTACCTCTTCCGCCCGGACCGGCTGGGGCGGGACCTTCGGGACCAGACCGCCCAGGCGCTGCTGGACCAGGCGGGCTACCCCGGCTGCCAGGTCCTCCCCTGCCTGCGGGAGCTGCGGCGGCGCCTGGCGGCGGGGGAGGGCTTCCCCCATGAGATCGGCCTCTTCCTGGGCTACCCCCCAGAGGACGTCCAGGGTTTCATCTGCCACCAGGGGCGGGCCTGTAAGTTCACCGGCTGCTGGAAGGTCTACGGCGACGCCCAGGCCGCCCGCCAGTGCTTTGCCGCCTACCGCTCCTGTACCGAGAGCTACTGCCGCCGCCGGGCCAATGGCGAGGGGCTGGAGGGGTTGGCGGTGGAGAGCTAGGGGCGGCGCAAGTACAACAGGGGATAGGGGTTCCCCTCCTCGTCCAGCGGCGTCCTGCGGTACACTTGAAAGCCGAGGTGCTGATAGAATCCCACGGCCTGGGGGACGTATGCCTTGATTTGGAGGATGGCCTCCGGGGAGAGGAAGTGGTGGGTGGCCCGCACCGCGCTCTCCCAGATCTCCACCAGTGCCGCGATGCACGCGGGGTCACGTACCGTCTCTTGTGTGATGTGCATATCGGACCACCTTCTTTCAAAAAATGACCGCACGCTGTTTGGGCAGCGTGCGGTTTTTCCATAGATACCGCCCAAGGGCGGGGGACGCTATCGGTCCCGGTTCCTTCAAACCCGCCCCGTCTCCTCATGGGGCTGCCCCGGATAGAGGAACAGCTTCCGGGCGGAGAAGTTCCACACGAACACCAACAGGCTGCTGACGAACTTGGCCAGCATCAGGTGCAGGCGCAGGTGGGTGGTGAAGAGGTAGAGGAAGAGCAGGGTCAAGCCCAGCCCCCCGGCGGAGATGGCCCCAAAGACCACCACTTCCGCGCCGGGCCGCACCGCCGCGTCCACCGCCCGGAAGGCGAAATACTTGGTGAGGAGGAAGTTGCACAGGATCCCCATGATAAACGCCAGGGCGGCGGCGATGAGGTAGTGGGCCCCGGAGCGTTCCAGGGAGTACAGCAGGAGATAATCCACCAGGAAGGAGGTCCCGCCGGTGATGCCGTAGCGGATGAGCTGGATGATGGTGTTCTCTGTGGGCCGGAGGAATAGGCTGCGAAAATCCCGGCCCTTGAGGATGCCCCAGAGCTGGATGGCATCGTCGATGGTGTGTTGGGGCAAATGCCGCAAGAAAAAGTCCTTCATGAAAAGGCCCCTCCCTTTGTGTTGAATCTGTCCTTATGTGCGCGTGTGTCCATCCCCCAAGATGACATACTTGTAGCTGGTGAGCTCCTCCAGGCCCATGGGGCCGCGGGCGTGGAGCTTTTGGGTGGAAATGCCCATCTCGCAGCCCAGGCCGAACTGGCCCCCGTCGGTGAAGCGGGTGGAGGCGTTGATGTACACCGCTGCGCTGTCCACGGCGTGGGAGAAGTAATAGGCCCGGCTCAGGTCCTCGGTGAGGATGGCCTCGCTGTGGCCGGTGGAGTGGCCGTTGATGTGTGCCACCGCCGCCTCCACGTCGGGCACGACCTTCACCGCTAGGATATAGTCCAAAAACTCCCGGTGGAAGTCCTCCTGGGTGGCGGGGGTACCGGGGATGATGGCCTGGGCGGCGGCATCCAGCCGCAGCTCCACCGGGGGCAGGCCCTGGGCGGCGCGCTGGTCCACCAGACGCGCCCGGAGCCGGGGGAGAAATTCCGGGGCGATGGCGGCGTTTACCAGGCAGACCTCCGCGGCGTTGCACACCGAGGGGCGGCTGGTCTTGGCGTTGTCCACGATGTCTAGGGCTTTGTCCAGGTCGGCGCTCTCGTCCACGAAGATGTGGCAGATCCCCGTCCCCGTCTGGATGCAGGGGACCTTGGAGCGCTGGACGCAGGTTTCAATGAGGGCGGCCCCCCCGCGGGGAATGAGCAGGTCGATGTAACCCACCGCCTCCATCAGCTCTGTGGCGCTGTCGTGGCTGGTGTCCGTCACCAGGCTCACCAGGGCGGTGGGGAGCTGGCAGCGCTCCAGCCCCCGGTGGAGGGCCGCCACGATGGCGCGGTTGGAGCGGATGGACTCCTTGCCCCCCCGCAGGACGCAGGCGCTTCCGGCTTGCAGGGCCAGGCTGGCGGCGTCGGAGGTGACGTTGGGGCGGGATTCGTAGATGATGGCAATGACCCCCAGGGGCACCGAGAGCTTTTGCACCTCCAGCCCGTTGGGCAGGCAATGGAAGGCGCGCACCTGGTTGATGGGGTCCGGCAGTGCCGCCACCGCACGCATCCCCGCGGCCATGTCGGCGATCCGGGGGGCGGTGAGGCGCAGGCGGTCCACCATCACCGGGGAGATGCTGTCCCCCACGGCGGCGATGTCCCCGGCGTTGGCCTCCAGGATGGTCTGGGTATCCGCCTCCAGGCAGTCAGCCATGGTCAGCAGCAGGGCTTTCTTCTTCTCCGAGGGGAGGAAGGCAATGGCGGCTTTGGCCGCGTTGGCGGCCTCCAACAGGGGCCGGGTCAAGGTCAGGTCAGACATAAATTAGCCTCGCTTTCCGCAAAAGCGGCTACCGGCACTGCGGCCGGCGGCGGCTTCATAGAGCAATGTGGGGTCAGCGCCGTTGGCGATGACCATGTCGCAGCCGGCATCCATACAGATTTGGGCGGCATGGAGCTTGGTGGCCATCCCCCCGGTGCCCAGCCGGGAACCGGCGCCCCCCGCCAGGGCCAGGATCTCCTGGGTGAGGACAGGGATCTCCCGGATGAGGGCGGCGTCGGGGTGGGTGTGGGGGTCGGCGGTGTAGAGCCCGTCGATGTCCGAGAGGAGGACCAGCAGGTCTGCCTCCATACTCACGGCCACAATGGCGGCCAGGGTGTCGTTGTCCCCGATGCCCAGCTCCTCTGTGGCCACGGTGTCGTTCTCGTTGATGATGGGCAGGGCCTTTAGCTCCAACAGGCGGCCCATGGTATTGCGAAAGTTGGCAAAGCGGTCCGGATGGTTCACGTCCGCGGCGGTGAGCAAGATCTGGGCCACGGTGTGGTTGTATTCGGAAAAGGCCTTGTCGTAGGTGTACATCAATTCGCACTGGCCCACGGCGGCGGCGGCCTGCTTGCCGGGGGTGTCCTCTGGCCGCCGGTGGAGGGAGAGCTTCCCCATCCCCATGCCGATGGCCCCGGAGGAGACCAGGATCAGCTCATGCCCGGCATTTTTCAGATCGCTGAGGACCCGGCACAAGCCCTCCACCCGCCGCAGGTTCAAAAGGCCTGTGGGGTGGGCCAGGGTGGAGGTGCCGATCTTTACCACGATACGTTGATTGCGCAAGGGACAGCACACCTCCTAACAAAAAATTCATACATTGTTTACATACTCTCTCTAGTATACGCGATAAAAAAACCGCTGTCAACAATAGAAATTTGACAGCGTTCGCTTTCAGAGGGGGTAGCGTGGCTACAGGCGTGTAACAGGGGATTCCATTAAACGATAGTTGAAACTCCGCCCCTATGTGTGGTATACTTTGATCCCTGATATCAATTCAATCAATATTGGCGGAGGAGATAGTATGCTTGAAACGATACCATCCCAATCAAGTATGACGGAATTGCTTGGACGACCCTTGTATGAAGTTTGGCAAGGGTTGTGTTCAGCGATCGATGAAAAATACGATATGGAACAATTATGGAATTCTGGTGGCAAAAACTGGACGTATGAGTATAAGTACCGGCGAGGGGGAAAGACCCTCTGTAGCCTATACGCAAAAAAGAATTGTGTTGGCTTCATGATTATCTTTGGGAAACAGGAGAGGGCAAAATTTGAGGATATCAAAGATACGCTCTCTCCTGCCGTTTGCCGGCAATATGAGGAAGCCCAAACCTATCACGATGGGAAATGGGTGATGTTTGAGCCCACGGATCCAACGGAATTTGAGGACTATATGAGATTGCTGGCGATCAAGAGAAGGCCCAACCGGAAATAATCATTGGGACTGATGGGGGGGATTTCACCCAAACGGTGAAATCCCCCTTTTTCGGATATGGGACCCGCGAACTCACCGCCGCAGCTCCTGGGGCATGGGCAAGTGTTCCACGGTGATGTAATCCACACAGCGCAGCAGAAGCTGGACAGCTTGGGCACGGCTGGCCGTAGTGGCCGGGGAGAAGTTCCCCTGGGCGTCCCCTTGCAGCAGGCCGCTGGCGGAGAGCTCCCCCACCGCCTGGACCGCCCAAGAGGGGATGGCGCCGGCGTCCTGGAACCCGCTCACGTCTCCTTTGGACAGCAGCACGTCACTGTGGAGCAGGTAACGATAGAAAATCAGCGCCAACTCCTGACGGCTCACCGGCTGGTCGGGGTGGAAGCCGCCGTCCGCATAGCCCTGGACCAAACCCGCCTCCCAGGCCCAGATCACAGGGCCGGAGTAGTACGCCGAGGCCGGCACGTCTGGGAAGGGCAGCGGGGCACCGTTTCCGTCAGGGAGCTCGGCGGTGGCCCGGTAGAGGATGGTCACAAGCTGGGCCCGTGTGATCCCTTCGTTGGGCTGGAAGGCACAGTTCTGCCCCCCTTGCAGATACCCCGCGGCGGCGGCCCGGTCCATGGAACTATAAAACCACTGCTGGGGATGGACGTCGGAAAAGAGGTTTTTCAGCTGGGAATAGGTGTACTGCACCTGGGCGCTGTCCAGACAGCCGTTGGCGCTGGCCCAGGCGGTGACGGTGGTGCCGGGGGTGAGGTCCATCGGCGCTGTGTAGCTCTGGGTCCCGTCGCTGCTCTGGGCCCCGGCGAGGGTGTAGGAGATGGATGCGCCGGGGGTCTGACAGTCCAGGGCCACCTGGCCCTCCTGGAGGGAGGCGGTGGGGGCCTGGGTGATGGGCATGGTGAATTCCTGGGCCACCACCTCACTGCGGCTGCCATTCATGTTGAAGGCGGCCACCGCCCGGAGGGTACAGGGGGGTGTCACCAGCAGGGGCTCGGTATACCGGGCGCTGGCCTGGTTCAGGGGAGCGCCGTCGGTGGAGTAGTAGATGGCCGCCCCCTCCTGGGCGCTGAGGGTCAGGCGGAGCTTGTCCCCTGCGGGCTCCACGGTGACGCTGGGGACTTGGACGGGCCCCAGGTCCATGCCGTTGGGGGGACAGCTGGTGTACTGCACCCCGTTCTCCAGGGGTACGCCCCGGCGGCGGAAGAGCTCCTGGATGGTGACGAACTGATAGCCCTGGTCTTTGAGCACGTCAATGGCGGCCAGGGTGCCGTCCACGGTGGTGGAGTGGATGTCATGGACCAGAATGATGCCCCCGTCCTTGGCCCCGTTGACCACGGCGTTTTTCACAGAGGTGGCGTTGCGGGTCTTCCAGTCCAGGGTGTCCACAGACCAGAAGGCCAGCGGCGCCCCCACCGCCTGGCGGACCGAGGCGTTGGTGCTGCCGTAGGGGGCCCGGACCATATACGTGCTCCCCGCCCCGCAGGCCTGGTCCAGGACGGCGTTGGTGCTCTGGATCTGGTTGCGCACCCCCTGGGCAGAGAGGCTGGTGAGCTGGCTGTGGTTATAGCTGTGGTTGGCCACCTGATGGCCCTCCTGGTATACCCGGATGACCAGGTCTGGATACCGGGCGGCGCTCTGGCCCACCATAAAGAAGGTGGCGTGGGCGCCCCGTTCCTTCAAGCCGTCCAAAAGCCGGGCCGTGTGGGCACCGGGGCCGTCGTCGTAAGTAATGGCAATGAGCTTCTCCCCCACCGCCTGGGCAGGGACACAAAACAGGGTACTCAGCAGGAGGAGAGAGAGGAAACAGGCAAGTGTTCGCTTCATAATAATGGAACCTCCGGAGTTGATTTGCCCTTATCATACCACACACGGCAAATTTTGACAACATCCGAGGGGAAAACAAACCCTCCGAGCCATACCAGCCCGGAGGGTTCCGCATCATTGTTTTTGCAAGAGATCCAGGTACGCCTGCCGCTCCCCTTCGGGGATATCCAGGATCGTCATAGCCCGCTCAACCGAGACATTCAGGTTTTTCATCAGGCTCTGGATGGAGGATAAGATGCCCTCCGCCAGGCCCTCCGCGCGGCCTTCTACGCGGCCCTTAGCCATACCCTGTGCCAACCCTTCCGCGCGGCCCTGTGCCATCCCTCTGGTCAAGCCCTTGCGCAAAACACCTTCGCTTAAGTTACACATAGACGACACCTCCTGGTCCAGTTTCTGTGTCATGGGAATGTCATATTCCTCCGCTAAGATCTTCTTTTTCTCCGCCACGCTGGTCTCGTCGGAGAACAGCACATCCAGCATCCGCAGGGCGCTTTCCTTGCCCTCCGCCTCTGGGTTCCCCAGGCAGAGCATGACGATGGACAACAGATCATAGTTTCCCACAGGCTCCACGGCCTCGCCCACCAGATGCTCCTCCACCAGACGGTAGCGGGTGATGGTATTTTCCTTGTTTTTGGGCGGATTCATGCAGATCCAGATGGAATAGACCTTTTTGAGTTTCCCATAGTCGGGTCCGGTGAACTCCCGGCCATACTGGGAGGAGATCATCCGGCAACAATAATATACACCTCGTGTGATGAGGGGATAACCGGGGTAGTAATCATTTTGTGCCTCCACATTGATGATGAGGCTGATGCGCTCCCCAGTGCCGGGGACGATGGCCCGGAAACGGATATCATAGGTGACGGTTCCCTCCCGGAGGGATTTGTCCGCGGTGTCCATCCCCTGGATCACCGTGCCGCCCTCGTCCGGCAGCACCGGAATGGAGGATATCTGGGGCTGCCCTTCAATATACTTCTCTGCGATATCCCGGATATCGCAGTCCTGATACTCCTCCAGGCAGGACTTCATGATCCACGCCAGGATGGATTTTTCTGACAGCACCCGTTTACAGGCGGCGTCATAGCGGGCGCTGAGCTGCGTGATGTGCAGCCCTTGGGCTGTCGTGCTCTCCCACTCCATGGGCATCCCCTTCTCTCCCCCTTATTTTATCACGTCTGGGCCAGAACGTCCACAGCTTTTTCTCTACACCTCCCGCCGCCGCTGCCTCTGGTAGGCCAGCCCGCACAGGGCCGCCCCCAAAGCCAGCAGGGCCAGCACACAGAGAAACTCCGCCCCCGGAAACAGGAGGGCCGTCCCATCCTCCCAAACCGTCCGGTAGAAAAAGGCGCGTTTCATCACCCAGGGGGCGAAGAGGGCCCCTACCAGCAGGAACAAGGGCACCGCCTTCAACAGCATGGCCACGTAGTTGCCGCTATACTGGGACAAAAACACCGTCAGGGCCCCCGCCCCCAGTCCCAAGAGGAGCAGCATCCCCGCCAGCACCAGGAGGTATGCCCCAAAGCTCCAGTCGAACCAGGGGATCAAAGCGCCGCTGTAGCGGTTGTAAAGGGAGAAGTCCCGAAAGCGCAGGGGGCCTTGGGACAGGTAGGGGAAGAGGTAGCAGAGCAGATCCACCACCGTGACCAGCAGGGCACAGGCCAGGGCGGCGGCCATCTGGGCCCGGAGCACCCGCACCCGTCCCTGACGGGAGGCCCACTGCATCGGCCGCATCCGGTGGAGGCGGTCCCGGACCAGGGTGGGGGAGAGCAGGAGCACCACGCTGAGCACCACCCACAGGGCCAGGCGCTGGGCATACTGGCTGGTGGAGTCCAGGACCGACTGGGGCAGGTAGCCCCGGCCCCCGGCGTCCAGGGCCCGGATACGGTCCTGGAGCTGCTGGGGGGCTGCCTGGAAGGCGTCTGTCTGGTAGTAACTGTTGTGTTCCAGGTTGTCATAGGCCTCCAGGAAGCTGTCCAGGGCCTGGATTTGGAAATAATTTGTGGCGGTGGGGATGGGCCCGTTTTGTCCCGCGTAGGGGTACACCGCCTGGAGTTCCTCCCAGGAGGTGACCTCCTCCCGGTCCTGGTAGGCCCTGGCCTCTTCGCTATACGCCTGGAACCCATCGTAGTCGTGGAAGGGGAGGTTTTGGTAAAACGCCACCTCCCGCTGCCGTTCCTCTTCCTGGGCGGGATCGCCCACACCGGCGGCGGGGCTTTCTTCTAGAGCCGCCAGCCGCCCTTGGGCAAAGGCCGCCAGCTGCTGGACAAACTCCGCCCGCAAGGCCGCCCGCTGCCCCTCCAGCTCCCCTCGCTCCTCCGGCTCCAGGGTGGTGCCGTAGCGTTGGGCCCAGCCGCTGGAGAGGGTAAAGAGGGCCTTGGCGTTCTCCCCATTGCTGAAATACTCGATGGAAAAATAGGCGAAGAGGAAGAAGTATACCACCCCCACCAGGGCCAGCACCAGCAAGACCAGGGGGTTGAGGATTTTGAACAATTCCTGTCGAAACAGACGCATATCAACGCACATCCTTTCTGGAGACGGCCCACGCCGCCAAGCTCCCGCCCCCGGCGAACAGGCTCAGGCACAGCAGGGTGGCCTTGGTCTCCTGCCAGGGGGTCAGGGCGCTGAGCCCTAGCTCCGTGAACCAGCCGGAGAGGTTCAGCCAGGTGGCGGTGGGCTGGAAGCTCAGGAGAAAATAGGCCTGCCAGGCCTCCCCCTGGGCGGCGGCAGTTTGGAGATAGGTGCCCCCCAACAGCAGCAGGAGCAGCAGCAGGGCGGCATAGTAGACGTTGGGGGTCAGGATGCCCACCAGCCCCGCCAGCAGGGCGCAGGCCCCACAGAAGAGGGCCCCCAGGGCCACCACCGCCACCAGATACCCTCCCACCGTGAAGTCCGCCCAGGAGAGGAAGGGCCGCTGGACCAGCATCTCCGTGATGTAGTTGAACTGGCTGGACACGCTGGCCCCCCAGACCCCTCTGTAGTCCCACAGGGCGAAGTAGGCGGCGAGGGTCACGGCACATAGCAGCAGGAACAGCCCCGCCGCCACCAGGGCTCCGACGGCCAGTTTTACCAAAACCAAGCGCCGCCGCCCGGTGCGGCTGCTGTACACCGTGAGGGTGGTGCGGTGCATCCCCTCATAGCCCAGGAGGAACAGGCTGCCTAACATCCCCAAAATCGCCCCTTCCGCCGTGAGGGCCCGGAAGAGGGTGCCGTAGAGGAATTGGTGGGCGGCCTGGGTGGCGGGGCCGGCGTAGAGGTCCAGGGCCGCCTGGGTTTCGGCCAGATGGGCCTGGCGGAGGGCCAGCTGGGCGTATTTCTCTTCCATCTTCTCCTGGGCCCAAGGGCTGTGCTGCAAGACCCCGTTTTGGTAATAGCCACACAGGCGCTCCAGGCGGAAGGTCTCAAAGACGTTTCCCCCCTGCCGGGCGGTCTCCAGGACGGCGTCATCGTATGCGCTCCGGGGCCGCTGGGCCAGGGCCTGGACAAAGTCGGCGTCCATCCTCTGCCCCAGGCTCTGGGCCAGGGCGCTGCCCTGGTGGAACCAGCCCCGGAGATCCTCTTGCTGATACAACAGCAGCCCGTTGAAGGCCAGACACAGGACCAGAAAGCCCCATAAAACAGGCAGGCCCAGCAGCTTGCGCCCCTCATAACACAGCAGCCTCATTGGCTTCCCTCCCGGTAAATGGACAGGAAGGCGTCCTCCAGCCCCGGCTCCACCGCCACGCCGCCGGGGGGCGGTTCCGGACAGTACAGCCGCTGCACCGCCCCATCCGCCCCCTGCCGCTGGCTGAGGAGCAGTTGACCTGGGGCTAGGGGGAGGCCCAGAGGCAGCTCAAAGATCTTCCCCCGGAATGTTTGGCACACCCCGGCGGGGCTGTCGCAGCAGAAGAGCCTGTGGTCCCGGAGCATGACGATCTGCCCGGCGATGGTCTCGATGTCCGAGACGATGTGGGTGGAGAGGATGACGATGCGCTCCCGCGCAACGCTGTGGAGCAGGTTGCGAAAGCGCACCCGCTCCCGTGGGTCCAAGCCGGCGGTGGGCTCATCCAAGATGAGGATGGCCGGATCCGTGAGCATGGCTTGGGCGATGCCCACCCGTTGGAGCATCCCCCCGGAGAAGGTTTTCATGGGCTTGTCCATCACCTCCGACAGGCCCACCAGGGCCAGCAGCTCCTCCGCCCGCGCCGCCCCCTGGGCCTTGGGCAGGCATTGTAGGGCGGCGGCGTAGCGCAAAAAGCGCCGGGGGCTGTAGCTGGGGTAGTAGCCAAACTGCTGGGGCAGGTAGCCCAGCAGGGCCCGGTAGTGCTCCCCCAGGGAGAAAATGTCCTCCCCTTCCCATAAAATCTGCCCCTGGGTAGGGAAGAGCAGGGTGGTGAGCAGTTTGATGAGGGTGGTTTTCCCCGCCCCGTTGGGGGCCAGGAGCCCGTAGACCCCTGGGGTGAAGGAGAGGGTGATGTCCTCTAGGGCGGTGAATTTGCCAAAGCGTTTCGTGACGTGTTCAACAGACAGTGCCATCCAGATGACCTCCTTTTTGTGCTGCCGATAGGATACGGTGCAGACGGGCCAGGAACAGCCCCAGGGCTACGGCGGCGATGAGAAAACACAGCAGGGCAGGGGTGGACAGGAGCAGCAGGGCCGCCAGCCTCCACCGGGCCAAGACCACCCCAAACAGCAGCCACAGGGCCGGGAGGGCCAGGCTGCCCTGGCCTAGAAACAGGGTCCCGGCGGCGTAGAGGAACAGGCAGGCGTAAGAGGCCCCCAACATCCAGAACAAGGAACCCTGTTCCCCCATGAGCCGCCAGAACAGGTAGTTCATGGGCACGCACACCCCGGCAGCGGCCCCACCGAACACCGCCGTGCGCAGGGCCAGGAGCAGTTCCGGGGTGATGAGGCAGCTGCGTTTCCACTCCAAGGTGCCCTGGAGCCGTTCCTGCCAGGTGGTGAGGCCCTGGAGTGCGCCGTAGAGCAGGGGGGCGGTGAGGACCACCAAGGGGGCCAGGCCCTCCGGCGGCAGGCCGTTGAAGGGGGCCAGGGGGTCGCCGGGGGGATAGTGGGAGCCACCGCTGTTGGCCAAGAGCCTGGCGGTGACGGCGGCGAGGACGAACCCCAGGAGGAAGAGCAGTCCCCCCAGGATCAGGCTGTCCCGGACTCCAAAGAACAGCACTTCCAGGGATAGCCGCCGCCACAGGGGCTGCCGGGGGGCCAGGCCCTGGACAGCAATGCGCCGGATGGCGGCCTCCCGCTCCTGGGGCGTGGGGAGGGGGATTCGGTCATTCATGGGAAAACTCCTTTCTCAGCCGCCCCAGAAGGCGGTAGTATTGGCTCTTCACCGCGCTCTCCCCCAGGCCCAGGATGGCGGCGATCTCCGGGAAGGACTTGTCCCCGTAGAGATGCAGGCGGAACACCGCCTGGAGCTGGGGGTCCTGCCGGGCCACATAGGCCTCCACCTGGGCCAGGAGTTGGCGGTCCTGGAGCTGCTGGGTGAACTCCTCTGGGAGGGGGAGCTCCAGGCCGTCCAGGGGGACGGTGACCGGCCGGAAGCGGCGGCGGCGGTCGATGGATTTGTTGGCGGCGATGCGGTAGAGCCAGGTGCGAAAGCCCGCCTTGTGCCGGTCGAAGCGGGGCAGGGCCCGCAGGACCGCCAGGAAGATGTCCTGGGTGAGGTCCATGGCGTCCTCCTTGTGGCCGGTCTGGCGGTAGGCGAAGACGTAGATCTCGTTGTAATAGGCGCCGATGAGCGCCTCGGCGGACGCCTGGGCCCGGTCCCCGTGGCGCTGGATGTCCCGGATCCACTTGCTTTCCAGGTCCATGGCCTCACCCCCTTTGTAGATATATTCGTTGGTTCGGGTGGATCGTTGCAGGAAAGAGAAAAATTTTTTGCTGTACGATGAAAAGAGTCGTTCGCGTTATGGAAACAGGGTGGAGAACCCGTGGGCCGGCGAAGGCGCCGGCCCCTACAAGGACACGTGGATGGTTTCACCGCCCCTTGGTTCACAATGGACGTGGTTGGGGTGGTTCCCTGTGAACCCCACTTGCCTTGCGGGCACCCACGTTGGATGTAGGGGCCGCCGCCTTCGGCGGCCCACGGGGTTTTTGCCCACTGTATTGACACGGCTAGGGCCGGGGACCTGTTGGGGTCCCCGGCCCTAGCCGTGTCAAACATTGTATATGAATAGAAGCTGCGGCCCGTCAGGCCTCGTTGAGCACAAACCGCTCCAAAGCCAGAGCCACCGCGTCCTCGTCACAGGAGGCGGGAGAGATGAAGCCGGCGGCCTCCTTGACCTCCGGGTCAGCGTTGGCGGGGGCCACACCGATGCCTGCCAGTTGGAGCATGGAAATGTCGCTGGCCCGATCCCCCATGGCCAGGACCTCCTGGGGGGACAGCTGTAACCGCTCCAACAGCCAGCGCAGGGACTCCCCCTTGTCGATGCCCCAGGCGATCACCTCCAGGTCCCGCGGAAAGGGGTCGGCGAAGGCGATGTCCGGCAGGGGTGCTAGGCGTTGGCGGAGGCGCTGCTTCTCCTCCACGCTGTCTGTGAGGAAGAACAGCTCCTCCACCGGTGCCCCACTCTGGCGCAAAAAATCCTCCACGCTGCCGGGGAGGACCTGGCGGCTGTCCAGCACATAGCGGCGCATGGCGGGGTCCCCGGCGTAGCGCTGGCACAGGGCGTCCCGGTCCGCCAGGGAGAGGTAGCCCACCCCGTCCCGAAACACCTCCCGGATCATGGAAACCTCCCGGCAGGCGTCCAACACCGCCAGGGCGGTGGAGGCGGAGAGGTGGCGCTCCAGAAGGATGGCATTCTTCTCCAGGTCCCGGATGGTGGCCCCGTTGGAGGTCACGGTGTAACGCAGTCCCGGCAAATCCAGGACGCAGGAGGGCAGGCCCTGAAAGGGGCGGCCGGTGATGGGGACCATGAGTATTCCCCGCGCCGCCAAGGCCTCCAGGGCCGCCAGGTTCCGGGGGGAGATCCGTTTTTCACTGTTGAGCAGGGTGCCGTCCAGGTCCAGGGCCACCAGGCGAATGTTTGGCATATCCAAGCCCTCCTTCCATGGGGTTCGTTTTTTTCAGTATACCACAGTTGTCGGGCTTTGTCGATGGACGGGACAGGAATCCGGCGGGCAAAAACCGCGTGTCCTAGGCGGCACGCGGTTCTCATTGGACCCCCCGGTAGTAGAGGCCGCGGGTGAAGTCCTCCGGCGGGGCTGCCCCCTCTCGGTAGGCCGCCAGCACCGCCGCGCACTGCCCGGCCTCCTCCCGGAGAAAGTGCAGGCGCAGCCAATCCGCCCCCAGGGCGGTGAGGTCTGCCAGGCGGTCCGCCAGCCACAGGCGTTTGCCGTTGAAGAGCTCACTGCGGCCCCCCCAGGCCCGTTCCACAGGGAAGTCCGCCCCCTTCCGGTCCCGGAGGTCCAGGGCCCCCTGTCCCCCCTGGTTGCCCACCAGGTCCTGTTGGGTAATCATCAGGGGCAGCTGCCCGTAGGCCAGCACTTCAAATTCCAGGGGCTTTTCCAGATCCCGCAACTGTTCCCACCGGGCCTCAAAGCTCCCGGTGGCGGAGACGAAGCCCAGCCGGGCCAGCTCGCGGGCGGTGAAGCTGTTCAGCAGGCCCAGGTCGAAGTCCCCGCGGGGGGCGAAGCCAAATTCTGCCGCCAGGGGCAGTTGTCCGATGTGGTGGAGCAGGGCGCAGTCCACCCCCGCTGCCTGGGCGGCGGAGAGCTCCCGGCGCAGCTGGGGTAGCTCCCGGTCCCAGAAGATCCGGGGGAACACCACGGCGAAGCGGGTGCTCGGATGGCGGGCCATCAAAGCCTTCAAGTCCCTCTGGTGCCGGGCCATCTCCTGGCTGGGCAGATACACCAACGCCGGTTTCTCCGCCAAAATCTCCTCTGAGAGCTGTTTCCAGTACCGGAAGGACAGGGCCATCTGGGGGGCACGAGCGGAGGGCGTCCCCTTCCCCGGCAGGGTCACAGGCAGGGTACGCCGGGGCAGCACTGCCGTCCTGGCCTGGTCCAGGGCGTCCAGGGCCTGCCGCCGCAGGGCGTTCACCGCCGACAGGGGCACGGACAAGCCCGGCTCCACCTGGACCGTCACCTGGTCGGGGACATAGACGGTGCCGCCGGTTTTCCGCAACTGGGCCTCCAACTGCTCCGGGGTGATGGCGCGGGTGCGAGCGGCTTCTGGCACGTCTCCCAGGGCGGCCACCTGATGGCCCTGCCGGTCCGTCACCGCCACCGTCAGGGGCTTGTCCCGGAGCTGGCCGGAGAGGGATACCGGCACCCGGCGGGGCTCCTTTTGGTAGGTCTGGCGGGCCTGGGTGAAGAGGGCCTCCGGCTCCCGCTGGCCCTCTGGGCGGGTGCCCAGCATGGCGGGGCCCACCTGGTCCCGGTAATAGCCGTCGGTGAAGCCGCGGGAGAAGGCGGCGGCCAGGCGCTGGCGCTCTGCCTGGGTGGCGGTGCGGCGTTCCCGGAGGGCGGCGGCGTACACCTCGGTGACCAGGAACACATACTCCGGCCGCTTCATCCGCCCCTCGATCTTGACGCAGGCCACCCCCATGTCCTCCAACTCCCCCAGGGCGTCCACCAGGGACAGGTCTTTGAGGGAGAGGGGATGCCCCTTGCCCCCACCGGCGCTCTGATAGGGCAGGCGGCAGGGCTGGGCGCATAGCCCTCGGTTGCCGCTGCGGCCTCCCACCATGGCGGAGAGGGCGCACTGGCCGCTGTAGCACAGGCACAGGGCCCCGTGGGCGAAGACCTCCAGTTCAATGGGGGAATGCTGGCACAAAAACCGGATGGCCTCCCCCGGCAGCTCGCGGGCCAGCACCACCCGCTCCAGCCCCAGGTCTGCGCAGGCCTGGACTCCGTCCAGCGTGCACACGGTCATCTGGGTGGAGCCGTGGAGGGGCACGTCGGGGCAGTGCTCCCGCAGGAGCTTGGCCACCCCCAGGTCCTGGACCAGGATGGCGTCCACGCCAGCGGCACTGGCCTGAGCCCCCAGTTGGGCGGCCTGGGCCAGCTCCCGGTCGGTGAGCAGGGTGTTCATGGTCAGGTATACCTTCACCCCCCGGAGATGGCAGTAGGCCACCGCCTCCGGCAGCGCTTCCGGGGGGAAGTTTTTGGCGTTTTGCCGGGCGTTCAGGGGGCCGCAGCCCAGATACACGGCGTCTGCCCCCGCCTGGACGGCGGCCTGTAAGGCCTCCGGGGACCCGGCAGGGGCCAGCAGCTCCATCATTCCCCCTCACCCTTGGGGGCGGCGGGCTTTCTCTTGCGCTTGTCCCCCATCTCCTTGGAGAGGCGGGCATTTTCGTCCAGGGCCTCCTTTAATTGGGCCCGCAGGTTGTCGGTGACCTGGCGCTCCTTGCAGCAGCGGTCGGCCAGGTTCATGGCCGCCAGGACCGCCCCGTCCGCCAGGGAGAGGGTGGTGCCCCCCAGGGCTTCGTCCAGGGCCTTGTTCACCATCTCCGCGCAGGCCAGGATATATCCCTCGTCCTCCTCGGCCACGATGCGGTATTGCTGGTTACGGATCACGACTGTAATGGGTGTTGCCATGTGGAATTCCTCCTCACAGGTTCGGTTCAACGGTTGTTTGAAAACAGTATACCATAGTTTCTTTTTTTTGTCGATGGATTCCCAGGGAGGTAAAAAAATCCCACCCTTGACAACGGGCAGATTTTCGGTATCATGGTAGGGAGTAAAGGAGGAATGCCCCATGGAATTTAGTTTTATGACCCATTACGACCGGCGGACCATGACGGTGTTGGCGCGGGTGCTGCGCAAGACCCTGCGGGCCGGACAAAACCGCATGATCCGCCTCATCGGCCTGTTCATCGTGGCCTTTGCCATCTTCTTGGCCCTGCCCACCGACGGGCATTTCTCCCCCCTGGACCTGCTCACCACCCTCTTACCGGCGGTGATCATCCTGCTGGTGATGGTCTATGAGGACAGCATCAACGGCTACTTCGCCGCCCGGCGGGTGCTGCCGGAGGCCCGGCAGGTGCTCAGCGCCTTCAACGAGCAGGGCTACCGCACCGCCACCGGCATGGGGGACACGGTTTGGCGCTATGAGAACATTGCCCAGGTGGTGGAGACCCCCCTGTACTTCGTCTTCCTCTTCGACCGCAGCCACGCCCAGCTCTATGATAAGACCAGCATCGAGGGGGGCACGTCGGAGGAGTTTCGTTCTTTCATCCAGGAACAGACCGGCAAGATCATGCCGTTTATCAAATAAAAAAAGGACGCGGCCCGGAAATCGGGCCGCGTTTTTGCATGGGGTCGATTGTTGTGCAGTACCAGGATCACTTGGCCTCGCGCTTCTTCTCCTCCAGGAAGAGATAAGCCAAACCAGCGCAAGCGACCAGGCTCAGGACCATCCAGAGACCGCTGTTGTCTCCGGTGGCCGGAACATCTGCCAGGGGGACGTCCTCCTCAGGAATGTCCACCAGGGGCACTGCGGGGTCCGGGACCTCCACCACAGGGCGGGCCGGGACGCGGGGGACTTCCACTTCGGGCACATCCACCAGGGGGGGCTGCTCTTCGGGAATGTCCACCAGCGGGGGCTCCTCCTCCGGGATGTCCACCGGGGGCTCCTCAGGCTCGCCAGGAACCAGGGGCACGTCGGGGTCAGGGACTTCCACGGGGGGTTCCTCAGGGTCGGGGTCGGGCTTAGGATCGGGCTTAGGGTCGGGTTTGTCAGGAGTATCAGGCGTGTCAGGCGTTTCCGGGGGCGGGGGATCCACGGGGGGCTTCTCTTCCTCCGGGGGCTGCTCCGGTGGTGCGGTGTACACGTTGTTGAAGCTGATGCCGTCAGCCTTTTCCCATTCGCCTGTATCAGCATTGAACTTCTCAATGGTGGGGGTGAGCAGGCGAGTGATGATGGTGTAAGGAGCGAAACCGATTGTCTGAGTCACCTTTTCGACCGTAACTGTGATAGTAACCTTGTACTTGCCGGGATCATACGTAACGTTATCCTTAACGTTATCGACTGTCCCGTCGTTGTTTTCGGTAACATAGAACACAAACGAGGTATCTTCTTGAACATCTTCGAACTTCTTAGAATACTTCTCATTCTTGGAGAAGTCGAAACTTGCATCACCCTGTTGGTTGTTGGTCATGCTACCGACAAGATTGCCTTCATCATCTTTCAGATCAAAGGTAAATTCTTCGTCCTTCAGGCCAGTAGAAGCAGAATCGCCTTCCTCGTTCCGGTTTGTGCCGTTCTCAAGGGTCTTTTTCAAGTCCAGTTCGGGGATGGGCCCAGTTTCCTCACCCTGAGCACCAATGGTCAAGAAGCCATTGTTGGCAATACCACCACCGTCCACTGCGGAGTAGTTCCCGCTGATGAGAACACCGCCGCCTGCGGCAGCAGCAGCGGCCAATGCTGCCGTCATTGCCTCTTTGTTGGTCGCAGTCAAGCCCAGGAGCCGCTCACCAGAGATGGCAGCGTCGGGGTTTTCGACTTTCGTCATAGAGGCATCACTGCCATCAGGAGTATCAAAGTTGATTTTCCAACCAGCCCAGTTGGCCATTTCACCGCCTAGCATGATCAGACCAATCAGCGCACCGGGGGTACCGGACGCCGCTGTGGTCGTATCCTTCACGCTGCTGTTGCCAGCAGAGAAGATATCCATCGCACCAGCAGCCAGCTCTTTTACATTGAAGTGAGACCAAGCGGTAGAGCCGTCAACTTTAGTGTTTTGGGTTTTGCTGCCATCTCCGTTGGCTACATTTTCAAAAATGCCTGCACCATTGGTGGAGAACATGATGGTTTTACCGTGGACGCAAGCCGCGATACCACCGCCGAAATTAGCGGCTGTATTCGCAGTGATGATAGCGTTGACCAAGTTCAGTGTACCGGTATTCTCGACATAGATACCGCCACCACCCAATTCTGTTGTGGTATTGGTGGTGTTGTTGGTGATCTTGCCAGCACTAATATTGCCTTCGCCTTTAATATAGATGCCGCCACCTTCACCATGGTAAGCCGTGTTGCCGTCAACAGTGCCGCCAGTCATGGTGAACTTGGATGCATCGTATTTTGCGCTATTGGGATCTTTCCCCTTGTTCGTAGCCAAACCGATAAACACACCGCCACCTTCGGCAGCTTCGTTTTCGGAGATGATACCGTCGCTCAGGTTGAACGTGCCGCCGTTCATCACAGCAACGCCACCGCCGCGCCCGGAGTAATCGGCAACTGTCGTCGCTTTGCTTGTATCGGCAGTATTTTTTGTGATGGTGCCGCCGCTCATATCGAACGTACCACCATTCACATAGACACCACCGCCAGCACTATACAATCTCTTACTCCCAAAGAGAAATTCCCCAGCATTGCCAGTGGCCGCCTTGTTTTCAGAGATTTCGCCACCCTTCATTTGGAAGGTGGCCGAATTCCCCACATACACGCCGCTGCTCTGGTTCTTGGAGATCGTTGTGCCCTCGTTCATCTCGAAGTTGGCACCACCCGCCAAAGTCACGCCATTGCCACTGTTTCCAGTAACGGTAACGTCGTTCGTAATGAGCTTGCTGCCTTTGCTAACGAAAATGCCGTTACCAGCTTTGCTGGTGATGGTACCGCCGTTGAGGGTCAACTCAAGGGGAGATTCACCGCCAACCGTAATTGCAGCTTTACCAGCCTCAGTAACATTCAAAACATGGTTGCCCAAGTTCAGAATCAAGCTGGCTGTACGGCCAACGATGTTCAAAGGCTCAAATGTCGCATCCACGAAGCTATCCGAAAGGGTGATCTCCGTCACGTTGGCAGACTCAATCGCCTCTTTTAGCTTATCGTAAGTGTCAACGGTTACCGAGCCAGTCATGGGGCCTTCCACTTCTCCCGGCAACCCCAAATCGTCACTTTCCTCACCCAAGCCCAGGATCAGTTGCAGTGCGGCGTTCACGTCGTCGCGGTTCTGCTCCTCCTCGGACAGGGAAACGAAAGCTTCCAGGCAGCCTTCCAACAATGCTTCGAGGCTCTCGTAGTCCTCTACATTCACGTTTTCAGGCAGACCTGCCACGGCATCCAGGAACTTCTGGACAGCTTCGGGGACAGGGGCTTCCTCAGGGGTTTCGCTGCCGTTAGCGTCTTCCACGTCGGCGTCGGTGTCACTGCCGTTAGCGTCATCCGCGTCGGCGTCGGCGTCGCTGTTGTCAGCGTCATCCACGTCGGCGTCGGCGTCGCTGTTGTCAGCGTCATCCACGTCGGCGTCGGCGTCGCTGTTGTCAGCGTCATCCACGTCGGCGTCGGTGTCACTGTTGTCAGCGTCATCCACGTCGGCGTCGGCGTCGCTGTTGTCAGCGTCTTCCTCGCCGCCGTTGGTGTCGTTGGTGTCAGCATCACCCTCGTTGGTGTCAACATCACTCTGGTCAGCATCGGAAGCGCTGTTGTCAGTGTTTTCGGTGCTGCTGTCGGTGTTGCTCACATCCGTGTCGGGGGTGGTGCTATCCGTGTTGGCTGCGCCGGTGTCATTGCCGGTGTTGCCAGCATCGGTGCTGGGGGTTTCGCTGGGCGCGGGCACCGTCTCGGTGGTAGCGGGTGCCTCGCTGCCGTTTTCCAGATCCGCTGCGAAGGCAGGGACTTGGAGCAGGCTCAGGCACAGCGCCAGCGCCAGAAAGACCGAGCAGCCTTTCTTTGCTAAAGTTTTGATTTTCATGATTCTTTCCTTTCTTTGCATAACCGGACGCAAAGGAATCCGATAGCTGGGCTGCCATAGCGCGGCTGCGCCTTAGGCCCCTTGCTTTGCCGTCCCAGGGTTTCCCCTGGTTTGCCGAATTGCAACCGAACGAGCATCACGCGTCGGGGAGGGTCCCCGGCGTCTCAGCCTCTGGTTTTGCGTCCCATTGTTTCCAATGGTTTGCCCTGCGCCATACCCCGTCTCCCCGCCGCCCTCGGCGCTTCGGGCGGAAGGACAAGCTCACGGTGGGTCCACGCAGTTCATCGCGCTTCCTCCTTTCCAAGTTATATTGAATCAACCTGAGTCTGCCCCTTGGGCGCGGCCCCGGCAAATTCCCGCAGGAATTCATCGTGGAACCGTTCCTCCCCCCGCTTGCGGGCTTGGACGGCATCCTCAAAGCGGACATAGCTGCCCAGGTAGTGGCGCTTGCCCTTGAAGCAGATGGACGCCCGCCAACGCTGCTTGGCCGCCCACCACTCCACACCGGTGACGCCGCTGGTGTTGTTCTTGCGCACGGTCTTGGCCCGGAGCATCTCCACACAGGTACCGTCTATGTAGGTCAGGGCCGTGAGCCCCACGCCGGGGCCCTGACAGCCGCAGCTGGTGGTGTGGCCGCTGCGCAGGCGGTTGGTGCGGATGACGGTCTCCTTCCCGCAGTCACAGCGGCACAGCCAGGCCGTGCGGGTGCCGATGTTTTCTGCCGGGGCCAGGACGGTGAGCTGGCCATAGCGCTGGCCGGTGAGGTCCAATTTTTTCCGGGAGTATCCCATCCTGTCTGTCACCTGCTCTCATGATTTGTTCAAATTTGTCAAAAGGTATACCTTTCGATAGCCTTATTTTCATGGGCATTGTATCATGAAAACCCTGGTATTACAAGGGCCTTTTTGACTTTTTCACCAGATAAATCCGGGGAAATCGCTTTCTGACGAAAAACGTCAGATTTTATCAAAAGGTATACCTTTTGATAGTCCCGCGCCTTGGTTTTTGGACAGAAAAAGCACCGCGCAACGTTGCGCGGTGCTTCCGGTCCATGGCTTTTATGACATTAACAACAGAGAGATACTTGGCAGCAGCGGCAGTTCTGTTCAGGGATTCAACTTCACCACCACCCTGCCGTCCATCACCTGAACGCTGCCCGCCAGAGGATACAGGGGCATGGCCTGCACCCGCGCCGTATCCGCCAGGGAACGGGCCAATTCGCTGTTCCCCGCATAGACCGGCTGAGAAAAGCCCAGGTAGTAGCGGAGAAAATGACCGTAGGTATAAAACGTGCGCAGATCCCCCATGTTGAAGATTCCCACCAGGTCAGAGGCGTCCAGCTCCGGGGTGGGGGACAGCGCTGCCTCCCGCTGGGTGCTGCCCACCAGCACCACCGGCATCCCCGGTTCATAGCCCTCGGCGGATTCCACCCGCGCCAACAGGCGGTTGGAATAGGCCTCGCACTGCCGCATCCCCAGATCCGCCTTCAAATAGGCGTTGTTGTCGGTGATGCCGTAGGAATAGGCGGTCAAAGCCATGGTGAGGAGGATGACCCAACTGCCCATGACGTGGAACACTCGTGTTTTGCTTCCCTCTTGCAGGACAGGTCTACTATACTCCATCAGAGCAATGGGCGCGATGAGAAGAAAAACCAAGCCGTACATCATGTGGATATGAACAAAGCCTTTGGGCACCATCACGTAGATCAAGCCCCCTGCCAGAGGATAAATCCCCACCAAAAAGAGGGCCAAAAGGGTTCTTCCTGTGCCGATACGCCGGCGCAGCAGCAACAACACCCCCAGGACGACGGTGACCAGCGCCGTGAGGAGCAAGACGTAGGGCAAGTAACTGGCATGACAGTGCCAGCGGTCCCGCAAGAAGAAGGCCCCGTATTTTTTATAGCTCAGGACCACCAGCTGAGGCAACTCTCCCAGGGAGAGCTTTCCCATGTCGGAGATCCCCTCATAATCCGTCAGTCCGGTGTCCCTGGTGGTGAACCGGACCACCACCAGGTAGGCCAACAGGGCCACAGCCAGGGTCGCCGCCAGGCGAACCCCCTTCCAGAGCAGGGCCCGGAGGGAAGCCTCCCCGTCTAAGGTCTCAAACAGCAGGGCCCCCACCATCAACACCGCCGCCACCGGGAGATAGGCCTGGTAGATCCCCAGGGACAGGGTAATGGCCACCGCCCCCAACAAGCTGCCCTTCCAGCCCCAGCGCACCGACAGGTATGCCCCAAATACCGCCAACAGCAGGCTGAAAAAGTAGGCATCCGCCGAGAACATGAACCCAAAGGTGGCCGTCACCGTGGGGAAGGTGACCAGCAGCGCCGCCGTCACCACGCAGCCCAAGGGTTGGCGGATCCGCAGCAGCGCCACCACAAAGCAGGGCACCCCCGCCAAGCACAGGATACTCAACATCCCGATGAGCCAGGGCATACTAAAGTTGCCATCCAGCTCCAGGACTGTGGGCAACAGCCAACGGCCAGAGGCTTTGCCGTAGTCGGCAAAAAACATCTGGCTCAAATCGTCGTGATTGGTAAATTTATTGGTGAACATGTATAAATGGGTCAACAGACCCAGCACCAGGGCGGCGATGTAGGTCAGGCGTATGTAGCCCGGAACCCGTTGCCACAGCTTCAGCGCCCAGCGGTCTGGGGAATCCAATCCGCCTAGGAAACCGCTTATCTTGGAGATCACCCGCCTCATGCGATCTCTCTTGTCGTAAAGGGAAGTATATCCACTGGGATTTGGGCCGTATAACACCACATAGGGATAAGGTCTCGCTCTGCCTGATACAAAAACCTGTACATTATTGTTTTACCTAGCAGCTACTTGTATTATGGGGCTCGTTGTGGTATCCTATACTATATACGGAGAAAGGCTTAGGTTACAATAATGTACACCTTTCTGTAAGGGAGCGCCGCAGATCACGGCGCTCCCTCCTTTTCATATCCTCCCGCTTCATACCCCTCCGCCCGATAGCGAAAACTGGCCAAGGGCATCCCGCACTCCTTGGCGGCGGCGGCTCCACTGAGGGTGCCGTCCTTCCACTTTTGATAGGCACTGTGGTAGTTCTCCGGCAGCGGCCGGGGCGGACGGCCAAAGCGTACCCCCCGCGCCTTGGCGGCGGCGATGCCTGCGGCCTGGCGCTGGTGGATGTTCTCCCGCTCATTCTGGGCCACAAAGGACAGGATCTGTAGCACCAGGTCGGCAATGAAGGTGCCCATCAAATCCTTGCCGCTGCGGGTGTCCAGCAGGGGCATGTCCAGCACGCACAGGTCCACCCCCAGCTCCTTGGTGAGGATGCGCCACTGGTTTTGAATCTCCTGATAGTTGCGGCCCAGACGGTCGATGCTCTGGACATAGAGAAGATCCCCCGCCCGCAGGCGGCGGAGCATACGTTTGTACTGGGGGCGCTCAAAGTCCTTGCCGGACTGCTTGTCCATGTAGATATGTGCCGCCGCCACCCCCCTGCTCTCCAGGGCGATGCGCTGCCGGTCCTCATTTTGCTCGACGGTGGATACGCGGATGTATCCGTAAGTGGTTCCTGGCATGGGAAATACCTCCATTCACACGGTTTGCTTTTTGGCGTACTTCCCCCCATTCTACAAAATGACCGTCCACTTGTCCCCCTTTTTCTGGTAGAAAATCGCTAGAATCTCCCTGTTTTTGAGAACAACGCACGGAATCCCGTGAAATACTTCAGCTTTCGTCTCCCCTAGGGGCGGGAAAAAGCGGCCCGTGGAGAACTCCACAGGCCGCTTCTCTGATTACATTGTCCCCCTGGACCCATCACACCACCAGGGCGGGGAAGAACAGGGGCAGGTAGGTATACAGTAAAAACACCACGATCAAACCGATGAGGTAGGGCACCACCGACTTGGATATCTTCTCGATGGGCAGCCCCGTGGTGCTGGAGGCCACAAACAGGTTGATGGCCACCGGCGGGGTGATCATACCGATGGAGATGCCGATGGTGAAGATGAGCCCGAAGTGGACCAGGCTCACCCCCAGGGCATTCACCAGGGGCAGGAACACCGGGGTCAGCAGGATCACCGCGGAAGAGGTCTCCATAAAGATCCCGGCCACAAGGACGATCAGGGCGATGAGGAAGAGCAGCACGTACTTGTTGTCGGAGACGGAGAGCACCCCCGTGGCGATGTGCTCTGGAATCTTCCAGTTGGCAAGGGCCCAGCCAAAGATGCCACTACAGGCGATGATGATCATAATCACCGACGAGGTCCGGGCACTGCCCAGAATGATCTGGCCCAGCTCCTTGAAGCTCATGTCCCGGTAGATCAAAAAGGAGATGAGGGCGGCGTAGATCACCGCCACCGCCGCCGATTCCGACGGGGTGAATTTCCCGGAAAAGATGCCGCCCAGGATGATGAGGGGCATCAAGATCGCCCCGATGGCCCGCAGGAAAGTTCTCCCAATGTTCAGCAGGGTGTCCTTGGGGGAGAGCTTCTCCCCTTTGGGATAGTGCCGCTTGTGGGCCTGGTACAGGGCAATGGCAATGAGCATCACGCCCATGGCGATCCCCGGCAGGAAGCCGTTGGAGAAGAGCTGGGTGACACTCTGGTTGGCGATCACCGCATAGAGCACCATGGGCACCGACGGGGGGATGACCACGCCGATACAGCCCGACGCCGCCACCAGGGCCGCAGAGGAGCTCTCGTCATAGTTGCGCTTCTTCAACTCCGGGATCAGGGTGGCCCCTACGGCGGCGGTGGTGGCCGCGCCGGAGCCGGAGATGGCCGCGAAGAACATCCCGGCGGCCACCGCCACGGCGGACAGCCCGCCCCGGATGCGCCCCAGCAGGGATTCCGCAAAGGCCACCAGGGTCTGGGACATGGAGCCCCTGGCCAGCAGGTCCCCGGCCAGGATGAAGAAGGGCACGGCGATGAGGGGGAAGGAATCCGTGGAGGCGAACATCCGCTGCACCACGATAAGCAGGTTCACATCCCCCGCCACCATCACTGCCACCCCGGCCACGGCAATGGCAAAGGCGATGGGGACCCCGATCACCAGCAGGACCAGAAAGGTGACAAACAAGATTGCGGTCATTCCAGGCCCACCCCCTCTGCGTGCTTCCGGGTGAGAAGCTGGAAGATGGCGTCCACCACATGGACCTCCATGATGGCGAAGCCGATGGGGATACTCATGTACATATACCGCATGGGCAGGCGCATGGCGGCGGAGAGCTGGTTGCCCTGCATCCCCATGTAGCGGAAGCCATAGTAGATGGCGATGGCGCAGAAGGCCCCGCAGATCACGTGGATCAGCAGCTTCACCGCCTTCCCCGCCATGGGGGGCAGGAAGCCGTGGAGCAGGGTCACGGAGATGTGGCCCCCGTGCTTATACACGATGCCCGCCCCCAGGAAGGTGGACCAGATCAGCAGGTAGCGGGACAGCTCCTCGCTCCAGGCCAAGGCGGTGAAGAACAGCCGGCATAAGATCTGGGCCCCGGTGAGGAGCACCATGGCGGCTAGGGCAGCGATGAGTACCACGCTGCACACTTTATCTAAGCCATTGCTGACTTTGTGGATGGCTCTTGCAACTGGCATGTTCCATCACCTCTGCCCTTAGGCCAGAGCCTCCTGAATCCGGGTGATGTAGTCGGCGTACTGGGGATAGGCGTCATACACGCTCTGCACCGCAGCCTGGAAGCTCTCCAGGTCGGGGTTCTCCACCACTTCCATCCCGTTGGTTTTCATGGCCTCCAGCTGCTCCGCCTCATGCTCAGCGGTCCAGTTGCGCTCATACTCGGCAGCCTCCTGGGCGGCCTCGTCAAAGATCTTCTGCACGTCTTCGGGGAGCTTGTTGTAGCTGTCCAGGCTCATGGTGATGATGGCGCTGGCGTAGGCGTGGCGGGTGAGGGTGGCATACTTCTGGGACTCCCAGAGCTTATAGGAATAGATGACGTTGATGGGGTTCTCCTGGCCCTGGATGGTGTTCTGCTGGAGGGCGGTGAGGGCATCGTTCCAAGCCATGGGAACGGCGTTGACGCCCATGGCCTTGAAGGAGGCGGTGTAGACCTCGTTCTCCATGACCCGGACCTTCAGATCCTTCACGTCGTCGGCCTTTTTCACCGGGCGCACGCTGTTGGTCAGGTTGCGGAAGCCACGCTCGGCGTAAGCCAGGCCCTTCAGGTTGGAGCTCTCCAGGGTCTTGAGCAGATCCTTGCCGATCTCGCCGTCCAGTACTTTATAGACGTCCTCGTTGCTGGAGAACAGGAAGGGCATGTCCAGCACGCCCATGTCGGCGGAGAAGTTCACGAAGGGGCCGCTGGTGATGATACCCAGGTCCAGCTCACCCATCTGCATACTCTCCAGCATGGTGCGCTCGTCGCCCAGGGTGCCGTTGGGGTGGATCTCGATCTTGTAAGCGCCCTCGGTGCGCTCTTCCACCAGCTCGGCGAACTTTTCGGCGGCCACCTGGAAGCTGTCCTCTTCGTTGACGGTGGTGCCCAGCTTCATGACGATGGCCTCGCCGCTGGTGGCGTCTTCGCCTTCCCCTTCTGCGGGGGCGGGGTCACTGCCGCAGGCGGCCAGACCCAGGCACATCATGCCTGCCAACAGCAGGGCCAGGAAACGATTCTTTTTCATTTTCTACACTCCTTCTTTCTCAATGAACGCGGCGGCCATTTCGGGCCGCTGTCTGCCCTCTATGTTAATTTAATCTGGTTTTCCTGTCAAGCTTTGGGGGCAAATTTGTTGCTAAAATTTTGTGCATCCTGACTGTTTTGTCCATCTCTCTGGGGGTGTGCCTGACAAAACAGCTTATCTTTTTGCAAAAGCTTACAATTTGTCTTTTTGCCTTTTGGGCAGTGAAAAAGGGACCCGGCGGAAGGCGGGTCCCAATGTATCAAAACAGTGGACAAAAACCTTTGGGCCGCCGAGGGCGGCGGCCCCTACATCCAACGTAGGTGCCCACAAGACAAGTGGGGTTCACAGAGAAACATCCAACTGCGTCCATTGTGAACCAAGGGGTGGTGAACCCATCCGCGTGTCCTTGTAGGGGCCGGCGCCCTCGCCGGCCCGCAGGTTCTCGCCTGCTTTCCGTAGAGGAAAACCCTTGATTCGGTTGATGAAGAACGACCGGGACGAAAAGAAGTAACCGCCTGGGATGGGCGCCCATGCGGTTACTGTTGCAATAAAAAACCTATGGGCCAGCCGCTGACCGACCCCTCTAGCTATAGTATAAACGCTGCCGCCCCTTCTTGTCAAGAGGGGGCGGCGGTGTTTTTTGTACGACTATTTTGGTTGGGCTGCCGCCCAAACCTGCCCAGGGCTCCCGCCCTGGACCTGGCCAGGGGCGCTGCCTCTGGACTCCGCCAGGGGGGCCAGCCCCCCTGGACTCCCTGCCACCTTTTGAAAAAGGTGGACGAAAACTTTATGCTACCGTTTCCTGCAACGTATTCAGCACAGCTTTGCCCCTGCGGGAATCCCATCGTCCAGCATCAACAGGTTCAGCCGTTCCTCCCCTGCCTCCTTGTGAATGGCGGAGAGGAGCATCCCATTGGACTCCAAGCCCATCATCTTCCGGGGAGGCAGGTTCACAATGGCCACCAGGGTCTTCCCCAGCAGCGCCTCCGGCTGATAGTACATGGCAATCCCGGACAGGATCTGTCGGTCCGTCCCGCTACCATCGTCCAAGGTAAACTTCAACAGCTTCTTGGACTTCTTCACCGGCTCACAGTTCTTCACCTTCACCACCCGGAAGTCGCTCTTGGCAAAGGTATCAAAGTCCACTTCCTCCTCCCAGGGCTCCAGCTCAATCTCTGGCTGGGCAGGGGCGGCAGCGGCGGCTTGGAGGGCCTCCAGCTCCTCCAGGGCCTTGTCCATGTCGATGCGGGGGAAGAGGTTCTCCCCTTTGGTGACGGTGATGGTCTGGGACAGGGAGCCCCAGGTCCCGGCGGCGGCCCAGCTCCGGCAGTTCTCGCAGGCCCCCAGCTGGTCCAGGAGCTTTTCCATGCGCTCCGGCATGAAGGGGGTCAGGAGCACGCCGCAGATGCGGGTGGTCTCCAGGAGGTTGTACAGCACTGCCGCCAGCCGGGAGCCGTTGGCGTCGATGTCCTTGCCTAGGACCCAGGGGGCGGTTTCGTCGATATACTTGTTGGCCCGCTGGATGACCTTGAACACCTCCGCCAGGGCGTTCTGGAACTGGAATTTTTCCATCTGGGCCTCATAGCGGTCCCGAAGGCCCGCAGCTAGGGTGATGAGCTCCGCGTCTTGGGCCTCGTCGACCAGCTTCTCCTCCGGCAGGGTGCCGCCGAAGTATTTGCCTGCCATGGCGGTGGTGCGGCTGAGGAGGTTGCCCAGGTCGTTGGCCAGGTCCACGTTGATGGTCTGGATCAGCAGCTCGTTGGAGAAGTTGCCGTCGGAGCCGAAGGGGAAGGTGCGCAGGAGGAAGAAGCGCAGGGCGTCCACCCCGAACTTCTCCGCCAGCAGGTAGGGGTCCACCACGTTGCCCTTGGACTTGGACATCTTGCCCCCGTCCAGCAGCAACCAACCGTGGCCGTAGACCTTTTTCGGCAGGGGCAGCTCCAGGCTCATGAGCATGGCGGGCCAGATAATGGAGTGGAAGCGGACGATCTCCTTGCCCACGAAGTGGACGTCGGCGGGCCAGTAGTGGTCCAGCTCGTTGTATTTGTCGTTCTGGTAGCCTAGGGCGGTCATGTAGTTGAACAGGGCGTCGATCCACACGTACACCACATGGCCCTGGTCGAAGTCCACGGGAACCCCCCAGGAGAAGGAGGTGCGGGAGACGCACAGGTCCTCCAGGCCGGGCTTGATGAAGTTGTTCACCATCTCATGGACCCGGCTGCGGGGTTCCAGGAAGTCGGTGTTTTCCAACAGGTCTTGGACCCGGCTGGCGTATTTGGACAGGCGGAAGAAATAGGCCTCTTCTTCGGCGTCCTGGACCTCCCGGCCACAGTCGGGGCACTTGCCGTCTTTGAGCTGGCTCTCGGTCCAGAAGGACTCGCAGGGCTTGCAATATTTGCCCACGTACTTGCCCTTATAGATATCCCCCTTGTCGTACATGGCCTTGAAGATTTTCTGGATGGCGGCCACGTGGTAGTCGTCGGTGGTGCGGATGAAGCGGTCGTTGGAGATGTTCATCAGCTGCCACAGGTCCCGGACCCCGCGGGGGCCGTCCACGATGGCGTCCACGAAGGCCTGGGGGGTGACCCCGGCCTCTTTGGCTTTGTCCTCGATTTTTTGGCCGTGCTCGTCGGTGCCGGTGAGGAACATCACGTCGCAGCCGGTGAGGCGCTTATAGCGGGCCATGGCGTCGGTGGCCACGGTGCAGTAGGTGTGGCCGATGTGGAGCTTATCCGAGGGGTAGTAGATGGGGGTGGTGATATAAAATTTCTTTTTATCGGTTCGATCCATAAATTTAACCTCCTAGTAACGCCTCCCCACGGACGGGACCGTTGGGGAAACCTGACGGGCCGGCGAGGGCGCCGGCCCCTACAAGGACACGCCGCAATCCTCACCACCCGTTGAAGCACAATGTACGCGGGCCTTTCCATGTGTGATGGCCTGTCTTGCGGGCCGGTCACGTTGGTCGTAGGGGCCGCCGCCCTCGGCGGCCCGCGGTTTTCCCTCCGCTTTCCGGGGATGGGATAGGGATCATCCTTCCCCCTGGGGTACGCCGGAGGGGTCCTCCCCATTCTGGGGGGGTCCGGCGTCCTCTCTCCCGTTCTGCGGCCCGCTGGCACAGCTGCCATCGGGGGCGGCGCTGGGGCAGTTGGCGCAGGCGCTGCTGTCGCAGGACGGCGGCGGGTCCTCCTCCGGCAGGGGCGGCAGGGGGATGCCGTCGTTGTGGGCCAGGGCCTGGCTCATAGCCAGCAGGTAGAAGGCCATGCCCAGGGTCAGGGCCAGGTCATACAGGGGCAGGCCGTCCCCCAAGATCATGATGCAAAAGGCTGCGCCCTCTCCGGCGAAGAACAGGGTGCCCCCCACCTTTCCCTTGCCGAAGCCACAGACCACCAGCAGGGTACAGGCCACCATGGCCACCAGCACCGCCAGCAGCTCCAGGTAGTAATTGGCGGTGATGGCCCGCCGGGCCCACTCCTGGTAGTTGGCCATCACCCACACGCAGCCCACGAAACCCGGCAGAGGCAGCAGCACCCGCTTGGGTTCCCGGCCATTGCTCAGGGACATGGTGATGGCGATGATCACCAGCCCGGCCATCAGGGCCACTGCCGCCAAGAACAGGTGCATCACGCCCACACTGCGCTGGCCCAGGGCGTCCACGGTGCCCTCCAGAAAGCCCTTCACGTTCAGGACCGCGGCCACCAGGAAGAGGAAGGCACCCGCCAGCATCAGCGTCCGGTTGAGGAAGTTCGGGGGGGTGTAGGCGGCGGCGTAGCGCTTTCCAAAGTCCTGGTGCTTCCCGCTGCTGAGGAAGAGCAGCACCAGGGCCACCACCAGGCACAGCACCCACTGCACCGCTTCGCTGGTGGTGCCGGTGATGGGCAGGCCGGTGTCCAGCTCAAGGGAGGTGCGCAGGTAATACTGCCGGGCCACCAGCCCGATGAGGCCGCCCACCAGGGCAGCGAAGGGGATCCATTTTGCTTTTTTCATGAAATACTCCTTGCAAGCCGTTTGGGGGGCACTTTAGTAGGCCACGCCCCAGTAGATCATTTTCTTGGCTGCCCGGCCACAGATGGGGCAGGTATCCCCCAAGTGCTCCTGGGCAAAGGGGATGCAGCGGGAGGTCATCCCCGCTTCCTCCTTCATTTTCATTTCGCAGTCCAGCTCCCCGCACCACATGGTTTTCACAAAGCCGCCGTGTTCCTCCTGGACCTTCTTGGCCTCTTCCAGGGAGTGGGCGGGGAAGATGTGCTCCTCCAGGTTTTTCTTGGCCCGCTGGTACAGGCCGTCGTGGATGGAATCCAGCATGGCGGGGACGGCGGTCTCCAGCTCCTCCAGGGAGATAAAGACCTTCTCCCCGCTGTCCCGGCGCACCAGGACGCACTGGTTTTTCTCCATATCCTTGGGGCCAAGCTCAATGCGCAGGGGGACCCCCTTCATCTCATATTCCGCGGCCTTCCAGCCCATGGACTGGTCCGAGGCGTCCATCTTGGCCCGGATACCGGCGGCTTGCAGGCGCTCCAGCAGGGCGGTGGCGGCGTCCAGGACCCCCTCCTTGTGCTGGGCCACGGGGATCACCATGGCCTGGATGGGGGCGATGCGGGGGGGCAGGACTAAGCCGTTGTTGTCCCCGTGGGTCATGATGATGCCGCCGATCATCCGGGTGGAGACCCCCCAGGAGGTCTGGTGGGGATAGTGGAGGGTGTTGTCCTTGCCGGTGAAGGTGATGTCAAAGGCGCGGGCGAAGCCGTCGCCAAAGTAGTGGCTGGTGCCGGATTGCAGGGCCTTGTGGTCGTGCATCATACACTCCACGGTGTAGGTCTCCTCGGCGCCGTTGAATTTTTCCTTCTCTGTCTTCTGGCCCTTCACCACGGGCATGGCCAGGGTGTTTTCCAAAAAGTCCGCGTAGACGTTCAGCATCCGCTGGGTCTCCTCCCGCGCCTCTTCGGCGGTGGCGTGCATGGTGTGGCCCTCCTGCCACAGGAACTCTCGGTGGCGCAGGAAGGGGCGGGAGGTCTTCTCCCAGCGCAGGACGCTGCACCACTGGTTGTAGAGCTTGGGCAGGTCCCGGTGGGACTGGATGACGTTTTTATAGTGCTCGCAGAACAGGGTCTCCGAGGTGGGGCGGATGCAATAGCGCTCCTCCAGGGGTTCGCTGCCGCCATAGGTCACCCAGGCGCACTCCGGGGCGAAGCCCTCCACGTGGTCCTTCTCCTTTTGCAGGAGGGATTCGGGGATGAGCATGGGGAGGTAGACGTTTTCGTGGCCGGTCTCCTTAAAGCGCCGGTCCAGCTCGTTCTGGATATTCTCCCAGATGGCGTAGCCATAGGGGCGGTAGATGAACATGCCCTTGATGGAGGAGTAGTCGATGAGCTCTGCCTTTTTGCACACGTCGGTGTACCACTGGGCAAAGTCCTGCTCCATGTCGGTGATCTGTTCCACTTTCTTTTTGTTGTCCTTAGCCATAAGTCCTTCATCCTTTATTCAAAATACGCCCTGGGGCGATGGTTACAAGTGGTTCTATTGTATGTCTCCGGGGAGAAATTGTCAAGCCTGCATAAAGTCCCTTCTGCCGTGCCATACTAGCTTTTGGAAAAAACAAGGGGGGATTCCTGATGTATCTTGTTGGTGTTTTGGAAAGCCGTCCGGCGCTGTCCACCTTTCTCTCCGGCACCCTGCCGGAGGAGCTGCGGCAGCAGGTGGAGCTGTGCCCTGTGGGGGAGCTGCCGTCGGGGCGCACGGCGGACCTTTTGGTGGTCTCCCCGGACTTGGCGGAGAAGGACGTAACGCCCCCCGCTTGCCGGGCCCTGCTGGTGCCGGGGAGGCTGTCACCTTTGGCGGGGGACATCCCCGCCGCCTGGGCGGTGAGCTATGGCATCTCCTCGCGGGATTCCCTGACCCTCTCCAGTCTGGGGGAGGAGGCCATCAGCCTGGCCTTGCAGCGGGAGCTGGTGACCCTGGCGGGGGACTGTTTGGAGTGTCAAGAGCTGCTGCTGCCCCGCGGCGGGCATACCTCCCCCCTCCACGTCCTGGCCTGCGCCGGGGTGCAGCTGATGCTGGGGGTGCCGCCGGAGGAGGTCAGCGTGGGGACCTTGGGGCGGGTGCCGTCGTGAGGAAGAGACCGTGGGATTTGAATATGGGCCGGCGTGCTCGCCGGCCCATCGCTTTGGATTGCCCGCCTTCCCGTGCTGTTCATATCCCGGATGGGTTTCAGCTCCGCGTCTGTGTACTGTCTGGGGTGGTTGTAAGGCGGGCCGGGACTGGCAGGCCAGGGACTCCACACGCCCACCCAGCGTGCGTTCCAGGAGTAGAAGTACGACCGGACCCGGTCGTACTTCCGGCTGGCCCAGCGGATACCGTACTTTTCCGTGTACTTTATGTAGGAATTGCCTGTCCTTTGTTATACGCTTACTTATGAAGGATGCGGCCTCCTTTCGGTTTTGTTTAAGTGTGACGACTCAACTTTAACCGATTCGGCCGCATCCTTCTACAGGTTTCTTCCCGTCCTGTCCCATTTGTTTTGTGCGCCTATAATTTTTTCTGCCCCCTCACGACGTCCACGCCTCCACCTCCTCCACCGACAGATCCTCATGGAGCGCTGTACTGATCCCCAGCCCCAGCACACGGGCCAGGATATCCACCTCGCTGTCCACGTTCCGGGGGGTGACGAACCACTCCGCCCCCTCCTGACGGAAGATACCGGGGTCGAAGTCCCGTTCTCCCGCCTCCTCCAACAGGTCCAGGCACAGGGTGGCGGCGTCCACCACCGTGGGGATGCCCACGGCGATCACCGGAATGCCCAGGCTGTCCTCGTCCAAGGCCATCCGGGCGTTGCCCACCCCGGAACCGGGGACGATGCCCGTGTCCGACACCTGCACCGTCCGGCACACCCGCTCCTGCCGCCGGGCGGCCAAAGCGTCCACGGCGATGAGGCAGCCGGGGTTTAACTGCTGCACCACCGCGTGGATCAGCTCCCCGCTCTCCATCCCCGTGGTGCCCGTGACCCCCGCCGCCAGGGCCGACACCGGCCGCAGGGCGGAAAACTGCGCCGGAAGGGTTTGGACCAGGTGCCGGGTCACCAACAGTGCGTCGGTGGCCTTGGGGCCGATGGCATCGGGGGTCACCCGCCGGTTCCCCAAGCCCGCCACCAGCACCGGCCCCGTCTTGGGCAGGCTGGGCAGGCGCTCCAGCATGGCCGCCACCGCGCGGGCCGCCTCCAAGATCTCCTCCCGCTGCCGGGGCAGTTGGGGCAGATCCAAGGTCAGGTAGTGTCCCACCGGCCGCCCCAGGGCCTGGGCCCCCCGCTGGTCCAAAATCTCCACCTGGGTCAGGGGCAGGCCAAACAGCCTGTCCTCCTGGGAGCGCACACCGGGCAGCCGCCCCGCGTCGCCCCCCTGGGCCAGTTCCCTGGCCTCCAGGGCCAGGTCGATCTTTCTGCCATAATTCATGGTTTCCCTCCCGCCGCCTCTCTATATTATATAAGGTAAGGCCCCTATATCTGGTAGGCGCTTTCATTTCTGCTACTAGCCTTTGCCGGGAGCGGGCCAAGTATGCAAAAGTTTTGTTTTTTCCCGAAAAACGCTTGCATTTCAAGGAAGTCTGTGTTACAATACATTCTCGCACAGGACTTTATATTTTATTTTAAGGTATCGGAGGAGGTGTTTGGTTTGCCGAATATCAAGTCTGCAAAGAAGCGTGTTCTGGTCAATCAGGCAAAGGCTGCGCGCAACAAAGCCGCGAAGTCCGCTCTCAAGACCAAGCTGAAGTACTTTGACGCCGCCGTCAGTGAAGGCAACCGCGTCGAGGCCGATCAGAGATACTTGGAGGCCGTCAAGGCTGTGGATCAGGCTGCCGCCCGTGGGCTGATGCACAAGAACACTGCGGCCAATCGCAAGAGCAAGCTCACCCTGCGGCTCAACAAGCTGCCCCAGTGAGGCCAAGGACAAAGAACCGTCTGATTTTCAGGCGGTTTTTTTCTTTGCCCAAAGGCCTCTTGACTTTTTCCAGCTTCCAGAATATACTAAAAATTCAACGTTTCGACACCATTTTATTAGAAAGGAAGGCTCCCGCAATGCCCAACACACCAATGAAGCCTGGGGAGAACAAGATGGGCGTTCTCTCCGAAGGCAAGCTTCTGGCCAACATGGCCGTCCCCATTATGATCTCTATGCTGGTCCAGGCCCTCTATAATATCGTGGACAGCATCTTCGTCTCCCGGCTCAGCGAGAATGCCCTCACCGCTGTGTCCCTGGCCTTCCCCCTGCAAAACCTGATGATCGCCGTGGGGGTGGGCACCTCCGTGGGCATGAACGCCCTGCTCTCCCGCGCCCTGGGGGCCAAGGAACAGGAGGAGGCCGACCGCACCGGCAACGTGGGGCTCTTCCTGGCCCTGTGCTCCTTCGTGCTCTTCGCCGCCATCGGCATCCCCGGCTCCCGGCTGTTCTTCCAGCTCCAGACCGACGTGGCGGAGATCGTGGACTACGGCGCGGTGTATGGCATGGTATGCCTGGGGGCCTCCCTGGGGCTGTTCTGCCAGATCACCTTTGAGCGCCTGCTGCAATCCACCGGCCGCACCAAGCTCTCTATGGCGATGCAGCTGGTGGGGGCCATCGTGAACATCATCCTGGACCCCATCCTCATCTTCGGCCTCTTCGGCTTCCCCCGGCTGGAGGTCATGGGGGCCGCCGTAGCCACCGTGGTGGGCCAGTGCGTGGCCGCCCTGGTGGGCCTGGTGCTGAACCTGAAGTATAACCCGGAGATCCACGTCCACCTGCACCAGATCCGCTGGCACGGCCCCACGGTGCGGGGCATTTTCCACATCGGCTTCCCCTCCATCGTCATGCAGTGCATCGGCTCGGTGATGGTCTTTGCCGTCAACGGCATCCTGGTGGCCTTCACCACCACCGCCGCCGCGGTGTTCGGGGCCTATTTCAAGCTGCAAAGCTTCATCTTCATGCCCGTGTTCGGTTTGAACAACGGCATGGTGCCCATCATAGCCTATAACTATGGGGCCAAGAAGCCGGCGCGGGTCCATAAGACGGTAAAACTCTCCGTGGCTACGGCCATGGCCATTATGGCCGTGGGGACCCTGGCCTTTGAGCTCTTCCCCGGCCAGCTGCTCCTGCTCTTCGACGCCTCCCCGGAGATGCTCTCCATCGGCATCCCCGCCCTGCGCCTCATCGCCCTGTCCTTCATCATGGCCGGGCACAACATCCCCGCCGCCGCGGTGTGCCAGGCCATCGGCAACCCCATGCACAGCCTGGTGGTCTCCGTGTGCCGCCAGCTGGTGGTGCTGCTGCCTGTGGCCTGGCTGCTGTCCCGGACCGGGAACCTGACCCTGGTGTGGTTGGCCTTCCCCATTTCCGAGGTGGTGGCCCTGGTGATGAGCGCCGTATATCTGAAAAAAGCCCTACACAGCGCCGACGCGGTAATGGCCGCAGGGGAGACGGCTTGACGCTTCTGCCAGGCTGGGTGGGGCGCCAGGTCGCCTGTCCAGCTTCTGCCAGAACTCTTTCCTTGACAAGCCGCCGCTGCCCCGGTATAATGAAAAAACAGTATCATTATGAGGAGGATTTCCATGGGAACCAGTATTAGAAGATCCATCGGGATCCGGGTGGCCTGCGCCATCATCGCTGTGCTCCTGTTCAGCGTCGTGACGACGGTGAATATCATCCGTATCCAAAACACCCAAGACGTCAGCGGCCAGGCCCGCGCCGTCTTGAATCATGCCCAGTCGGCTGAGGTGGCCCACTACAAGTGGTCCAGCAACCTGAGCAACGCCCTCTACGCCGGCACCGAGTTCACCGGCAGCATGGACCACACCGGCTGCGTCCTGGGCAAGTGGCTCTATAGCGAGCTGGGCATGGAGAACACCACCCTGGAGCAGCTCCGGGCGGAGATCGAGCCCCTGCACAAGCAGCTCCATGAGTCCGCCGGGACCGCCCTGTCTCTCTTAGCCACCGACCCGGCCCAGGCTCAGGCCTACTATCAGGAGACCATCCAGGGGAACCTGACCACCCTGGTGGGCCTGTTGGACGAAGTGGTGGCCTGCGGCACCCAGCTCAGCGACGATACCGCCACCGCCATGCAAAAGACCATCACCATGATGCACGTGCTCACCTGCATCTGCCTGGCCCTGAACCTGATCTCCTTGATCAGCCTGGTGTTGTATGTGATGCATTCGGTGATCCGTCCCCTGCTGCGCATCACCGAGTGCACCAAGCCCCTCCAGCAGGGGGATTTGACCCTGCGGCTCAACTATAAGTCCAAGAACGAGTTGGGTCAGTTGGCCAAGACCCTGGAGCAGTCCATGGGCCGCATCCATGAGTATGTGGACGACATCAACCGGGTCATGGCGGAGCTCTCCCGCGGGAACTTCGACGTGACCACCAGCACCCGCTATATCGGGGACTTCCAGTCCATTGAGGAATCCCTGAACCGCTTTACCACCGCCCTCTCCGAGACCCTGGGGCACATCTACCAGGCGGAGCGCCGGGTGGCGGGGAACGCCGAGCAGCTCTCCAGCGGCTCCCATGCCCTGGCCCAGGGGGCCACGGAGCAGGCCAGCGCCGTGGAGGAGCTCTATGCCACGGTGGATAACCTCTCCAAGAGCTCGGAGAAGAATGTGGAGCTGGCCTCTGGTGCCCAGCGCAACGCCCAGAACACCAGCGAACAGGTGAACCTCAGCAGCAAGCAGATGGAGAGCATGGTCTCCGCTATGACGGACATCTCCGAGGCCTCCCAGCAGATTGGCAAGATCATCGCCACCATCGAGGACATCGCCTTCCAGACCAACATCCTGGCCCTGAACGCCGCCGTAGAGGCCGCGCGGGCCGGGGCGGCAGGGAAGGGCTTCGCCGTGGTGGCCGACGAGGTGCGCAGCCTGGCCTCCAAATCCGACGAGGCCGCCAAGGCCACCAAGGACCTCATCGAGAACTCCGTCCTAGCCACAGAGCGGGGCACGAAGATCGTGGGCGAGGTGTCCCAGTCCCTGAAGCGGACCTTGGAGCTGGTGATGGAGTCCAACGACGCCATCGGCGCCATTGCCGCCGCCATCCACGAGGAGGCGGAATCCCTGGCCCAGGTCTCCGAGGGCATCGGCCAGATCTCCTCTGTGGTCCAGACCAACTCCGCCAGCAGCGAGGAGTCCGCCGCGGTGAGCTCCGAGCTCTTTGAACAGGTCCACCTCCTGGAGGAGGAGACCAAGAAGTTCAAGCTGCGCAAGGAGCAGGCGTATAGCACCATGGGTTGATTGGAACATACGATACGCGAAAGCGGCAGCCGTTTGGCTGCCGCTTTTTGTGTGGGACGGTGGTTTAGTCCGGAATCATTTTAGAAAAGATATCCTCCAGGTCAAGGGTCAGATCGTCGTAGAGGCTGCATTGGAAGGTGGTGGTGTAATCCTCCTCCCGCAGGTCCTCCGGCAGGAGGGTGTGGACGGCAGCGATTTCCAGCGCACCGTCCTTTCGGAAATATTGCTCCACCGATTCCCCCACCGGGTCTACGATCCAATACTCCCGGACGCCACTGGCGCCATAGGCTTTCAACTTATAACCCCGGTCTCTGAGGGCGGTTTGAGGTGCGATAACCTCCACCACCAGGTCTGGGGGGCCAAATATTCCTTGAGGCTTGCAGTTTCCTCGATTACGGATCACCATAACATCCGGGAAAAAACGGTCTTTTTCCGAGAGATGGAGCGCCGTTCCAAAGCCGATTTCATAATCGTCTTTTCCTTTCAGGTAACAGGCAAACTGAAACCCGATATTGGCAGCCACCCAGTTATGGAAAACGGTTGGCCGGGGATACAACGGGATAACCTCCCCGTTGTGTACTTCTTCCCAAGATTTATCCGGCTCGAAGGGTTCATACTTCATCGCAACGCCTTTCTGCCCCTTACCCCTTCTTATGCCCCTTCAGCGCCTTCATGCGCTGCTCATGGTTCAGGATGCGCTTGCGCAGGCGCAGGCTCTGGGGGGTGACTTCCAACAGCTCGTCGTCAGCCAAGAACTCCAGGCACTGCTCCAGGCTCATCTGGCGGGGGGGCACCAGGCGCAGGGCCTCGTCGGAGCCGGAGGCCCGCATGTTGGTGAGCTGCTTTTTCCGGCAGACGTTGACGGTGATGTCCTCGCTTTTGGGGGTCTCCCCCACCACCATGCCGCCGTACACCGCCACGCCGGGGCCGATGAATAGGGCGCCCCGCTCCTGGGCGGCCCAGAGGCCGTAGGTGACGGAGTCACCGGTCTCGAAGGAGATCAGGCTGCCGGAGTTGCGGCGGGACAGCTCCCCTTTGTAGGGGGCGTAGGAGTCGAACACCGAGGCCATGATGCCCTCGCCGCGGGTGTCGGTGAGAAATTCGTTGCGGTAGCCGAAGAGGCCACGGGCGGGGACCAAAAACTCCAGCTTCATCCGGGTGCCTACAGGGGTCATCTCCAACAGGTCCCCCTTCCGGGAGCCCATCTTCTCAATGACGGCCCCCACTGCGTCGGCGGGGACGTCCGCCACCAGGCGCTCCATGGGCTCGCAGCGCACCCCGTCGATCTCCTGATAGAGCACGCGGGGGGGAGAGACCTGGAACTCGTAGCCCTCCCGGCGCATGGTCTCCATGAGGATGGACAGGTGCATCTCCCCCCGTCCGGCCACGTTGTAGGCCTCGGTGGAGTCGGTGTCCGACACCCGGAGGGACACGTCCTTCAAGGTCTCCCGGACCAGGCGGTCGTGGAGGTTCCGGGAGGTGACGTACTTGCCCTCCCGCCCGGCGAAGGGGGAGTCGTTGACGGAGAAGGTCATCTCCATGGTGGGGGCGGAGATCTTCACGAAGGGCAGAGGCTCCACGGCCCCGGCGGCGCAGATGGTGTCCCCGATGGTGATGTCCCCGATGCCGGACATGGCGATGATGTTCCCGGCCTCCGCCTGGTTCACAGGGGCGCGGGAGAGACCCTCGAACTGGTAGAGGCTCACGGCCTTGGCCTTGCGGCTGAGCTCCGGGTCGTGGTAGTTGCACACGGCGATCTCCTGGTTCTGCTGGATGCTGCCCCGCTCGATGCGCCCGATGGCGATGCGCCCCACGAACTCGTTGTAGTCAATGGAGGACACCAGCATCTGGAAGGGTTTTTGGGTGTCGGCCTCCGGGGCGGGGATGTAGTCCAGGATGGTCTCGAACAGGGGTTGCAAGCTGGTGCCCAGGTTTTCCGGGCTGTGGGAGCAGATCCCCTGGCGGGCGGAGCAGAAGAGGGTGGGGGAGTCCAACTGCTCCTCGGTGGCGTCCAGCTCTAGGAGCAGCTCCAGCACCTCGTCGATGACCTCATAGACCCGCTGGTCCGGCCGGTCCATCTTGTTGATGACCACGATGACCCGGTGGCCCAGTTCCAGGGCGCGGGAGAGGACGAAGCGGGTCTGGGGCATGGGACCCTCGGCGGCGTCCACTAGGAGGATGACGCCGTTGACCATTTTCAGGATGCGCTCCACCTCGCCGCCGAAGTCGGCGTGGCCGGGGGTGTCCACGATGTTGATCTTCACGTCGCCATACTGGATGGCGGTGTTTTTGGCCAGAATGGTGATGCCGCGCTCCCGCTCCAGGTCGCCGGAGTCCATGACCCGGTCCTTGACCTCCTGGTTTTCCCGGAAAGCGCCGCCCTGCTTGAGCATTTCGTCCACCAGGGTGGTTTTGCCGTGGTCGACGTGGGCGATGATGGCAACGTTTCTTAAAGCTGTGTTCTGCACTGGGCTGCACCTCTATTGTAAAAATTTTTGTAGATCATTGACAGTATATTATACTGGAATCCCAAGCGGATTGCAAGGTATTATTTCCCCAAAAATTCCAAAGGCAGGCATTATTATTAGGTTACACAAGGTCGTTCGACCGAGTGTGGCCTATTTTTTTATGATAAAAAGCGCGGATATGAACCGCTGGGCGAGGAGGACATAGAAAGAAATGAAAGTTACCAGTATCAAGGACGCCTGGGCAGAGGCAAACAAGATTTTTCCGACGGACTATGAGCATGACGTAAGCCGCAGTGAGCGGGCAGGCTACCCCATCTATTATAGCACCGCCAACGGCGTGAACGCCTGGATCAGCGACCTTGGAAACCGCCTGGAGGTCAACCTGCCGGACGGCAAGAGCGTGGACATTTGGATTCAGGCCCCTGCGGAGGCCACCACCAGCAACAGTGCCGAGGACAACGGGAGCGCCACCAGAGAGGAGCGGTGCGAGACGGCAAAGCGGATTCAGCGCCTTGCGTATTTCTACACCGCGGAATATGTCGGTCAACTGGACAACAAAAAGCGCGAGGACGCCGCCGTGAAAGAAATGCAGGACGCTGCAACAGAGGGTGGGGAAATCAAGTGCATGGTGCTGACCGCAGAGAACAACGCCCGCGTTGCGATGGGCAGCATTACGGACTGTATCGCGGCGGTGAATATCCTGGTGAACATGGAGGAGGACGTGGACAACTGGATGATCGCCGGGATCAATGCCATGCTGGACAAGGTACGGGTGACACAGGGGGTCCCGTTTGATCTTTCCACCGCCATCTGCGGAGTGCTGGGCGCACAGTACCGATAAACCAAAAGCCCGCCCCGGAGGTTACGAGGGCAAGAAAGGGGAACGCATGAAACGCGGTATTGAACTGTCGTGGAGATACAACCACAAGGACCAGATGGTCCTGCGGCTCGAAAAGAAACGCGGAAAGCTGACACTGGAAGAAATCCAGGACCTGCTAATGTATGAGGAGAGCCGGCGGTATTGTGGCCACTATGCCATCCTGCTGAATTGCAGTGAGGCAGCAGCAGACGGTGGCAGCCTGTATCTGGAGGAGGACCAGAAAGGCGACGCTGTGGATCTGCATCAAATACAGGAAGGAGAATTTTGCCCGATATGCGGCGAATATACACCGCCATTTCTGTACTGTCCGACCTGCGGGACGCTCTGGGAGGACATGGAAATGAACGTGGAAAAGCTGATCGCCGCCATGCGGGCGGAGGCGGAACGCTCTATCAAGTCCGAAAATCCAAACCAGACGCGGGACGGCAGACTGGCCTGGTATTGGTCCTATATTGGCGCACTGGATATGGCAAGGCAGTTGGGAGTGATCACGGAGCTTAGGCGGCAGAAACTGCACCATGAAGCGCTTGAGATAAAGGAACAGATAGAAAGGGGGTGAGCCTATGGCTAGTTATACCTTTAAGAGCCTGGAGGACCGCAAAAAGGTGGAAACCCTGTGGGAGCGGGGACTGGTCCCGAAGGAGATTGCCGGGGAACTGGGTACGTCGATTCATGTAGTCTACAACGAACTCACCAGAGGCAGAGACGGGAGCCGCCTGCCGGATCAGCGCCTGCGCTACAATGCGGAGCTGGCCCAGCTCCGGGTGCAGGAATCCCTGGAGAGGCGTGGAAAACGGAAATCATCTGGAGGGTAACGGTATGGAGGAGGAAGTCAAAGTCGGCACTGAGGACATAGAAGAGCAGGATGCTGTTCGTGCCGCTGTCATGAGTGCAAAGTCATTCCGTGCCAAGCTGGAAGCCGCAGGGCTGTCCTATGCGGAGTTTCTGCTGCTGGAGGATACCAGCCGCGAACTGGGTGACATTGCCCATGACTTCCTGTCAGGGTGGGAGCGCGGGGAGTGCTGGCCCGTGGAGGTATCATTCCAGGATGAATCAGGAAAGGAGGCAGGCATGAGCAGACCGAAAGTCACAAAAACAAGCCTTTACAAACTGGTGCGTGAATTTGAGGAGCTGCCGTCCATGCGCCGTACAGAGTTCAAAAAAGCGTATCGAAGAACCGATTATTGGCTGACGTGGGAGGACAACAGCGGCCTGCGGTGTGAGGCATTTCTGATTGCAGGTAGGGGCGCGGCCCTCCTGGCCATCGAAAAGAGAGCGTTTGACGGTCCAAGGATTTCCCGCGTGGTCCATAAGATCGGAACCAAAGCCCTGCTGGAGCGGGGCATGGTGGAGAAATCCGCAGAAGCGGAAGAATGCCGCCGGGCGAAAGGAGGTGCAGACTGTGGCGCGGTGTAAATTTTGCGGCCAAAGGATCGACTGGATCACTGTTGCAGGTGAGAAGCGGGTGCCGGTGGACCCCTACCCTGTTTTCGTGGTAGAAGGCAAAGGCCGGAAAGTGTTCATCGACGATATGGGCGGAACAGTGGTCGGGCGTCAAGCGTGGCCGGAAGAGGAAAGCCGTGACTTGCCTGTAGCGTTCATCCCGCACCGAAAAACGTGCCAGGTTATTCGGGATATGTTCGGAGAAACAGGCAAGAGGTAGGGTCTATGGAAAAACTTATTCCATTCCCAAATCGACAGTATGATGTGATTTACGCTGATCCTCCGTGGAGTTACAAGCAAAGCGGAAACGGGGCCGCTAAACATCACTATACAACCATGACAACTGAGGATATATGCAACTTGCCGGTAAGAAAACTTTGCGGGGGGGGGGCTTCCTGCTTCTTATGGGCAACATTCCCAAACATTGAAAATGCCATCAAAGTTATGGAGGCATGGGGATTCCAGTATAAGACTGCCGCTTTTGTGTGGATCAAAAAGAACGCTAAAAGCGGCGGGAACTATATGGGGCTGGGCGCTTACACCCGCGCAAACGCGGAGGTGTGCCTGCTGGGTGTGTCTCCTGGATTCAAGGCCAAGGAGAGGGTCAGAAGCCATAGCGTGCGGCAAATCATTGAAGCTCCATGGCAGGGGCACAGCAGGAAGCCGGATGAAGCAAGGCGGCGGATCGTGGAACTGCTGGGAGACGTACCACGAATAGAATTGTTCGCCCGCCAACGCGCAGACGGCTGGGATGCCTGGGGCAATGAAGTCCCAGAAGAAAAGGAGGTACCGTGAAAAAGTTATTGTGTAAGCCATGCGCTCTGGCTCTG
>CAJTQP010000010.1 GCA_910578575.1 uncultured Oscillospiraceae bacterium | reverse complement strand
CGTTTTTCCAACAGCAAACGGGATATCCAGACCCTTTTCGAGAAAACTGCCGCTGACCTGGGTATCCGCCACAAGCTCATTCGTCCCTACACACCCAGGCACAACGGCAAGGTAGAACGCAGCCACCGTGAAGACCAGAAACGATTTTATTCCTGCTGCTCTTTCTTCTCCCTGGCTGACTTTCAAAACCAGCTTTCTCTTCATAACCGCCGTTCCAACAACTTGCCGATGAGACCCCTTAACTTCCTTTCTCCTTTAGATTTCCTTGTCCAATTTGTTTGTCAAGCCTACAATCTTCCTCAAAGAATTTTCCCGAACCCTCTTGCATAAACTAGGGTCGCTGTGGTATAATCACCACAGCAATAAAGCTAGCAAACGACCATGTATTTACCCCAGCAAAAAACAACCCCCGGAGACTGCCATCTCCGGGGGCCGTTTTTTGCTAGGGCGGGCTTACTGTCCCTTCTTCTTTCTGTCTCGATCAAGCCACTTGCAGATGTAGTGACTCACAATACCTGCTCCGACCGAGATAACAAAGCTAGCAAACAGTACCATATACTCACCCCCTTCTGATGCCTGTATCGTGGGGGCAGCACCCTCAGTATACCAGGATTCGACAAAGGGCACAAGTATTCCTTGCAAAAATTGCACAACTATGGTATCATTGCCTCATCGGTAAGGCTGATAACCGACCAAACACTCCCCTCTTGTTGCCAATAGGGTAGAGCAGCGCCCCCGGAGAGATGGCTACTCTCCGGGGGCATTTTATTTTATGCCTCCTTCCAACACTGGATAAAAATGTCCCCCGCCCCAGCGCTGCGCCCCTTTTCAAACGCGTCCCGCCGTGCTATACTGAATCCAATCGCCAAACTTCCCGCCTTCTTCCCATTTTCTTCATGATTTTTTAAGGAAATCTTTCGGGAAACCGGGCGAAAATATTGTATACTGATCCTATCCCTTCCCCCCGCCGGGCCGTTATATGGGACAGGAACGGAAAAGGAGTCCTCCCCATGCGCAAGCAGCTCCAGGCCCTCCGGGCGCGGATGGCCGAACATAAGCTACAAGCCTACCTCATCCCCACCGCCGACCCCCACGGCAGCGAGTACGCCGGGGCCCATTTCGCCTGCCGGGAATATGTCTCCGGCTTCACCGGCTCCGCCGGGACCCTGCTGGTGTTCCCCAACTGGGCGGGGCTGTGGACCGACGGGCGCTACTTCCTCCAGGCGGAGGAACAGCTCCAGGACAGCGGCATCCGCCTGATGAAGTCTGGAGAGCCGGGGGTGCCCACTTTGGAGGCGTTTTTGAAAAAGAGCCTCCAAGCGGAGCAGACCCTGGGCTTCGACGGCCGCTGTGTGGACGCCCGCACTGGCCGCCGCTACCACAAGCTGGTGAAGGACCTGGGCGCCCGCTTAAACGGTCAGTTGGACCTGGTGGGAGAGATCTGGCCGGACCGTCCCCCCCGCTCTGCCCAGCCTGTATGGGCCCTGGCGGAGGAATACGCCGGGGTAAGCCGCCGGGACAAGCTCCACCAAATCCGAGAGGACATGCTGGGCCAGAAGGCCGACCTGTTCCTCCTGACCGCCTTAGAGGACATCGCCTGGCTGCTGAACCTTCGGGGCGGGGACATCTCCTCCACCCCGGTGTTCCTGGCCTATCTGGCCCTGGGCCAGGAGAGCTGCACCCTGTTTGCCCAGACGGCGTGCTTCCCTTTGGAGCTGCTGGACCAGTTGGAGGCGGACGGGGTCTACCTGCGGCCCTATGAGGCGTTTTATGACTACGCCAACCGCATCTCCCCGGAGCAGCGGGTGCTGCTGGACAGCCGGCGGGTAAACACCAAGCTCCTCACCAGCATCCCCAGCGCCGTCCAAGTGGTGGACCGGCCCAACCCCACCCTGGCCAGAAAAGCGGAGAAAAACCCCGTGGAACAGGAGAACGCCAGAAAGGCCCACCTGGCCGATGGCATCGCCCTCACCCGCTTTATGTATTGGCTCAAGACCCAGGCAGGAAACCTCCCCCTCACCGAGCGCTCTGCCGCCGCCCGCTTGGAAGAACTGCGCCAGGCTGACCCCCTGTACCTACAGCCCTCCTTCGCCCCCATCCTGGCCTACGGCCCCCATGGGGCCATCGTCCATTATGAGGCCACCCAGGAGAGCGATGCAGCCATCACCAACGAGGGCTTTCTCCTGGCGGACACCGGGGGGCACTATCTTACAGGCACCACCGACTGTACCCGTACCTACGCCCTGGGCTCTCTGACCCCAGCGCAAAAGGCCCATTATACCGCCGTCCTCCGGGGGAACCTGAACCTGGCCGCCGCCCGCTTCAAATCCGGCTGCACCGGGCGGAACCTGGACTACCTGGCCCGCGCCCCTCTGTGGGCCATGGGTTTGGACTACAACCACGGCACCGGCCACGGTGTGGGCCAGCTCCTCAGCGTCCATGAGGGCCCCCAAACCATCCGCAGCCGTCCCCTGGAAGCCAAGGAGGCCCCCCTGGTCCCCGGTATGATCACCTCCGACGAGCCGGGGCTCTACTTAGACGGTCAATATGGTATCCGCCTGGAAAACCTGCTCCTATGCGTGGAGGCGGAAGTCACGGACTTTGGCCGCTTCCTGGCCTTTGAGACCCTGACCCTCACCCCCTTCGACCTGGATGCCGTGGATCCCGCCCTGCTCACCCAGGAGGAGCGGGACCGGCTCAACGCCTACCACGCCAGGGTCTACACCGCCATCGCCCCCCATCTGCCCCCGGAGGAGGCCCAATGGCTCCAGACGGCCACCGCGCCGCTATAACACAGCACCAACCTTTGATCCCTACCGCAAAAAACGGGTCACCCATCCCGGTGTCCCCTCTGTATGAAGGAGGTCCATCATGCCCACCGTTACCACCAGCCCCCCGCGCCGCCCTGCCCCGAAGCGTTCCGGCGGCAAGCGGGTCCAACCCCGGACCATCCGTCCCCTGCCTATTGTCATCATCGCTCTGATCCTGCTGGCCCTGGTGGCCTTTGCCCTCCGAATCAACCGGGAGGTCCCCTCCTGGGTGGACGTCCAGTTGGTCCGGGTCAACGGCAGTGGACGCCGGGGGGAACCCATTGAGAAGGTCCACGACATTGCCATCCACTATGTGGGCAACCCCGGCACCACCGCCCAACAGAACCGGGATTTTTACAACAACCCCGACACCCAGGTCAGCTCCCATTTCCTCATCGGCTTGGATGGAGAGATCATTCAGTGTGTCCCCCTGGATGAGAAGTCCTCCGCCACCAACGAGCGCAACCGGGACACCATCTCCATCGAGGTCTGCCATCCCGACGCCGACGGGGTGTTCACCGACGCCAGCTATCAGTCCCTGGTGAAGCTCACCGCCTGGCTGTGCGACAACTTCCACCTCAGCCGGGACCGGGTGATCCGGCATTATGATGTCACCGGGAAGCTCTGTCCCCTACACTTTGTGGAGGACGAGGGGGCTTGGGAGCAGTTTTTGGCGGATGTGGAGGCGTATTGAGGAACGCAGCTGACAGTGAACGCAAGTAAAAAAGAATACTTACCCCAAAAAAGCAGTCTCGAACACAATCGAGACTGCTTTCTCACACCCTCCTGTCAACCGTCCCCTCCAAGGGTAGACAGGCCACCAACTCAAAGCGTCCATTTTCACTGCGGGCCTCCAAACTCCCCCCATAGCGCCGGGCGATCTCCCGCATCCCCGCCAAGCCGAAGCCGTGGGCGGATTTGTCGGCCTTGGTGGTGGAGAAGTCGGGGTTCAATGTCCCCTCCACGGCGTTCTCCACCCGCAGCATGAACAGGCCCTTCTCCACCCGGCAGCGCAGGATGACGTTCTTGTCCTGGGCCTGTTCCGCCGCCTCCATGGCGTTGTCCAAGGCGTTGCCCAGGAGGGCGCAGAGGTCCGGGTCCCCGATGGGCAGGGTGGCGGGGAGGGTCACGGCAAACGATCCTTGGACCCCCACCCGCTCCATAGCCCGGAGTTTGGCCGCCAGGACCACGTTGGCTGTCTCGTTCTCGCACAGCCGCAGGCCGCTGTCCAAGGCCGGAGACCCGGCCACTTTTTGTAAATAGTCCGCCGCCCGGCCCCACTCTCCAGTCTCCATCAGGCCCTGGATGGCGGTGAAATGGTTGCGTAGATCGTGGCGCAGGGAGCGCAGCTGGGTCTGCTCCCGCTGGAGGGCCTGGTAATAGCTCTCCCGCAGGGAGGCCAGGTGCTGTTCCTGTTCCAACCGCTGGGCGTCGTCCAGGGTCATCAGCAGAAACAGCAGGGCCAGGGAGGTCAACAGCACAAAGGGCAACACCGCCAGCCCCAGGTTCATGGTCACCCCATGGAGCAGCAGGGAGTCATATTTTTGATAGGTCAGCAGTACCACCGCCGTCATGGCGCTCAACGGCATGGCCGCCAGCAGCGCCGCCATGCGCCACAGGCGGGGGGTGAGTTTGGGGGGCTCCTGGGGCAGCCGCCGGCGCAGCAGCAACCAAAGCAGGCCCCAGAGCAGGAGCCGCAGGACTCGTACCAGAACATCATCCTGGCAGGAATGAAACTGGAACAGACCCTGGGCCACAGCGATGGGCTCCACATAGGTGTCCAGTAGGGCGCTGATCGACATAATCATGCAGAAGAAAATACTGCACACCGTCAGACGCCCCACTCGGTTTCCCTGGGTACACAGGAGCACCAGGGCATAAAAGGGCGGCAGGGTAAAGAGCAGGTTGTCGTCCCCCACCCAGATCACCATACTGCTGGAGCAGCCAAAGGTCAGCCACAGCAGCAGCTTCCACCACCACTTGGGCTTCACCGGCAGGAAAGCCGCGCACAGCCGGTAGGCAAAGAATCCCCCCAGAAACGGCGACAGAGACCAGAGCCAGTTGTAGGGGGTCAAGTACCAGAGTAAGATTCGCCCCAACATCCCTCAGTCCTCCAGTGCTGCGCGGGTCAAGGCGGCCAGGGCGGCGGCCCGGTTGGCCCGGCTGATGGGCAGGGCCAGCTCGTTGGCCAGGAAAACCTGCCCCCCTTCCACCCGCTCCACCGCCTGGGCGTGGACCAGGTAGCGCTGGTGGATGCGGATAAAGCCCCCTCCCACCTCCCGCTCCACCTCGTCCAGCTTGCCATAGAAGGTGTAGCTGCGCTGGGGCGTGACGCAGGTGACTTGGCGCCGGTCAGAGGAAAAGTACAAAATCCGCTGCCGGGGCACCCGGTACAGCGTGTCACCGCTGCGGCAGACGAACACCCGCTCCCCGCTCCCCAGCAGGGCCGCGGTGCAGCGGGAGAGAACATCGTCCAGCTGCTCCGGGGTGGGGGGCTTGATGAGATAGCCCAGGGCACCCACGGCGTAGCCGTCAAAGACGTGCTCGGAATAGCCGGTGACGAACACCAAATGCAGGTTCTCGTCGGTCTGGCGCAGGCGGCGGGCGGTCTCCATGCCGTCCAGGGCCCCCATCTCCATGTCCAGGAACACCAGGTCCAGCTCCCCCAGGTGTTTTTGTAGCCAGCCCAGCAGGCCCTCCCCGGAGGAAAACTCAAAGAAACGCCCCTGCGCCCGCTGCCGCTCCAAGGCGCGCTCCAGGGCGGCGCGCAGAGCCAGCCGGGCGGAGGCGTTGTCGTCGCAGATCCCGATGCGCAGCATACACAGCCCTCCTTTTCCTCTGTCGTACCATGAAGTTTCTGCTATTGTACCATAGGTCCGGAAATTCTCCAAACCAAACTTGACGGCAAAGCCGCCAAAGTTGACGGTGCCACCCCAGGCAGCGCAAAAAATGACAGGGAAGCCCCCAAAGCTGACAAGGCCGTTTGCGGGGCCACTTTTTTTGCGCTATGCTGGCCTTAGAACACAACAGCAGAAAGGAGCGTATCGCTATGCTGACGGTAGAAAACCTACACAAATCCTACCAGGTGGGCAAGACCACCTACGAGGTCCTCAAGGGGGTGTCCCTAGAGGTGGCGGACGGAGAGTTCGTGGCGGTAATGGGGCCCTCCGGCTCCGGCAAGACCACCCTATTGAACTGCATCTCCTGCTACATCCCCGCCAACGAGGGCAGCATCCGCCTGGGGGAGACGGAGCTGGCCCGGCTGGATGAGGATGCCCTGGCCCAGGTGCGCAACAAGAAACTGGGCTTTGTCTTTCAGGACTTCCTCCTCCTGGACGGCCTCACCGTGCGCCAGAACATCCTCCTCCCCGCCATCATCGGGGAGAGCATCTCCCAGCAGGCGGAGGAGCGGGCGGACCAGCTGTGCGAGGTCTTTGGCATCGGGCGCATCCGGGAAAAATACCCGGCGGAGATCTCCGGCGGCGAGAAGCAGCGCACCGCTGTGGCCCGCGCCCTCATCAACCACCCCCTGTTGATCCTGGCCGACGAGCCCACGGGGAACTTGGACAGCAAGTCCAGCCGGGCGGTGATCTCCACCTTCCAGCAGGCCCAGGAATCCTTAAACGCCACCATCTTCATGGTGACCCACGACTCCTTCGCCGCCTCCTTCTGCGACCGGGTGGTAATCCTCCGGGACGGGGTGGTGTGGCAGGTGCTCTCCAAGGGGGCGCAGCCGCGGGAGAACTTCCAGGACCAGCTTCTGGACGCCATCCGGGAAATGGGAAAGGAGTGAGCCCACCATGAAGCACTTTTCCCAAGTCTATGCCGCCCTGCGGCGGCGCAACCGGAAGCAATACGCCCTGCTGACAGGCTGCTGCTTCTTCTCGGTGCTACTGATTACCGCCTACGTGTGTATGATGCGCTCCCCCACCATTCTGACCGTATTGCCCGAAGGGGGCGACAGCCGCAAGCAGGTGATGATGATTTTCGTCCTGGCGGTGATCGGCTGTGCCGTGTTCACCACCTACGCCGCCGCCCTCTTCCTGCGGCAGAAGTCCCAGGAGAACGGCATCTTCCTGGCCCTGGGGGCCTCCCGGAAGCAGGTCCAAGGGGAGCTGTTCCGGGAGCTGGGGATCATTTCCGTGGGCTCCTGCGCCCTGGGCGCGATTCTGGGGGCACCTCTGGCCTGGCTGCTGTGGCAGCTCTTCCGCCTGTGCGTGGTGGACACCGACGAGATGGCCCTGCGCTTTGACCCCCAGGCCTACCTCCTGGCCCTGGCCTTCTCCGCCTTTGTCATCGTGGTCACCTTCCTTTTGGGCCACCGCTCCATCCGGCGCACCAACATCATCGACATCGTCCAGGAGTCCCACAAGTCCGAGCCCATCCGGGACGTGCCCCGGTGGTACGGCCCCCTGGGTATCGCCCTGGTGGCTGTGGGCTGTATCCTGGGGTATCTGATGCCTAACTTCTTCATTCTCAAGCTGCGCTGGTACGCCCCCAGCGCCCTCACCGCCCTTTTTTACCTGCCTGCTCTGGTGGGATTATATATGCTTCTGCTGCACACCGTGGTCAACGGATGGGGAGGCCGGCGGCGCCAGTACAAGGACCTGATCTCCACCTCCATGATGAAGTTCCAGGGGCGGCAGACGGTGCGCAATATGCTGGTGATGACCCTGCTCATCGCCGGGGCCTATTTCGGCAGCTTCTACGCTCCCATGATGGGCTCCAGTTCCCTGATGGGTTACGCCTCCCGGCCGGTGGATTATGCTTACCACTTCCGGGCAGACCAGGACATCCCCCAGGGCCAGGAGGTCCAGGCCATGGCGGCGGAGTATGGGGTGGAGATCACCCGCTACGTCCAGGTCCCCATGGTCCGTTTGGGCTATGACGGGACCTACGCAAAGGAGACCGAGGGCCCCCTGGGCGTCACCACAGAGCCCGTCTACCTGGAGCTGCTGGGCTCCCAGCCCTTCCTCTCCGTCTCCGACTACAACGCCCTCACCGGGGACAGCCTGCACCTCCAGCCGGGGCAGGCGGTGGGGATTGTGGACCCCATCAACGGCACCGGCGGGTTCTTCGACCCCGACATCACCATCGTCACCAACCCCGTTACCGGGGAGCGCCTCTCCGTGGAGTCGGTAGACCCGGTGGCCCATCAGACCCTCTTTGGCTACTACATCCTCAACGACCAGGACCTGGAGCAAATTTCCCAAGGCTTGCCCCTGGACTGGCAGGAGGAAATGGTCTTTTTCGATGTGAAAAACTGCGACGATACCTATTACTTTGCCAAAGACCTTTTCCATACGATTGTGGACCGCTCCGGCCCTGAAGTGGAGGTGGTGGACTCCTGGGACCCGGTGGACCGGGAGCGGCAGATCCAGGAGACGGGCAGCTACATCATGGACCCGGAGAACGTCAAAGAGGGCACCGGGGCCGATGTGGACTATGCTATGCGAGACAGCAGCACCTTCCGGATGTACTGGCAATATATGCCCCAGTTCCGGGTGCTGGACCAGACGGAGTTCCTGCGCACCATGGCAGTGTTTATCCTGCTCTTCGTCTTTGTGTCCATCGTCTGCTTCGCGGCAGTGATCATCATCGCCTACACCCGCTGCATGACCATTGCCCTCACCAACCGGAAGGTCTACGACGACCTGCGCCACCTGGGGGCCCCCAGGAAATATCTGTACCAGTCGGTGCGGGGACAGGTGAAGCGGGTGTTCCTCACCCCCACCCTGGTGGGCACCATCCTCATCTACGGCTTCTATATCCTTATCATGCTCTTTAACGGCGACAGCGTGGAGATCAGCATCACCGAAGCTGTTGGGCTGCTGGCCAGTCTGGGGCTCATCGTCCTCGTCTCTCTGCTGCTGTATGGGGTGTACCGCATGTCCCTGAAACGGGTGTGCAGCGCCCTGGACGTCCAACGCCCCGGCAAGCAACAACGGGCTTGACGGCCGGGGAAAAATAGGGTATTCTTTCCTTATCCATCCCTTAGGGAATTTAGAGAGAAAGGACCTGATACCCATGAAACAGTGGAAACGACGCGGTCTTGCCTGCCTGCTCCTGTCCGTCCTTGTCCTGGCCCTGGCCGGATGCGGGGATGCCGGGGACAGCGAGGAGGCGGCCTCCAACGAGGTGGAATCTGTGCTGTACCCGGTGACCATCAACGGCAGCGAGATCCGGGTGGGCGAGACCACCGTGCAGACCCTGCTGGACGCCGGCTTCAAGATCACCGTCTCCGAGATGGACGCCAACAAGCAGATCACCCAGTATGAGATCGACCCGGACACGGACCTGGATGCCAACTCCTATTACTCCGGCGCGTCCATCTGGGTCACGGACAACGTCTTTGCCCACGTCTCCATCGTCACCGAGGAGGCCACCAAGCTGGGCAACGGCGTGATCGCCCGGATGGAGTTCTCCCTCACCGGCGGTCAGGATGACCCCGCGCTGGCCAACATCCTCTTCAACAACGTGCCCGTCACGGAGCTGAACCGGGAGAAGGCCGGGGAGGTGTTCCCTGACTTCACCGGCGACGAAAATATGTGGTTCTCTCCTGCGGAAATGCGGGAGTATGAGTACTTCATGAGCTTCACAGGCGAGGACAAGGCCCTGGCCAAGTTCTCTGCGGAAAAGGAATATGACGTGGATTGGTCCAGCAGTGACAGCTAACAGTATGAGGCCGGATACCCATAAGGTAAGGGTATCCGGCCTCGTTGTTTGTGGGGTTTTTAGGCGGTGTGTTCCGCGTTTAGCTTCTTGACTTCCTCCAGGGGGAGGCCTGAAATGCTGGCGATCTCTTCCAGTGCATATTTCCCTGCCTCCAGCATACGGCGCGCCGTTCCAATCATGGTTTCCATTCTTTCTTCCATGCACATTTCTTCAAGCACTCTACACACTTCACTCACCCCTTTCTGTTTTTCCTTCAAATACTTCGTTCGTTCCGCCATCAGTGGAAAGTTCATCTCTGCGGCATCCGTGCAGTTAAAATCGTGCATCAGCTTCCCCAAGTCTGAGTCTCCCCGATACTCGCCGTTCACATATAGAATGTGCGTGCCATCCTGGAATGGTGCTCCCAGTACGGTGTTCATCCGCTCGACAGGGTAGACCGGTTCCCCCGCGCCGAAAATATCCTTCTCCAAAATAAAGATGATATAAGTCTCCGGTAACGCGGAAAACGGCTGCCCGGCATCCAGGTTTTCCACATCTATCACGCTGGCATGATACCTCGCCCGGTGGGGGTCTGCGCCTCGCTCCTCCCGCTGGATCTCCAAGTCATACTTTTTCCCCAAGCTGTCCGTTCCATACGCATCCAAACAGACGGACCGCGCCCCCGCCAAGCGTTTCATATCCTTTTGGGTCTGGCAGTCGGTAATCACCAGGTCTGGTTTCCCGGTGAGGATGCGCAGCACCATCTCTGCCAGCGGGATGTTGTCCTTGAAGAGGCAGCGCATAAAGTCATCGTCAATGGGCCGTAATTTGCGCAGGCGTTCCAGGTCCTTCTGGCGCTTTTTCGCCTCCCGTGCTATCTCTTCCATGGCCATCCCTCCTCTTCTTATTTCTATTGTATAAAGCGCCGGATATTCTGTCAACTGCTTTTCCTGAAAAAATGAGACACCGGCAGACCACCGATGTCTCATTCCTTCAAGTTCTCTAACGCATACTCACAACATTGCCGCACTAAGCTGTTTACGGAGATGCCCTTTTGCTGTGCAATTTTGGTAAGCCGCTCAACCAGCTCTGTGGGCAAACGAAATGTTTTATTGGTCATCTCAGGTTTCTTCACCTCAAACATGTACATCCCTCATTTCACGGCTCTATTATACGTCTATTTCAAGCTACTATATACATCCCATATTTGCACTCTATATTTTATTTGCAATTCACACTTTACTTCCTTTACATACGCCCCCGCAGGCCCTGTCCGTCAGGGCTCTGCGGGGGCGTGTGTTTTCCTTTATGCCTTTAATTTCTCATTGTAAGGCAGACAAGCGGGAAAACATTGTAATGTCAAGGGCCGCAAGAGTTTTGGCTATCCCCTGCGGCCCTGTTTTCCCTTATATTTTCCCTTTACAGATTCAGAACGTTTTTGATAAAGCCCTCCATGCGGGCCGCGCTGGCCTGCCGCATGGTTTCGGTGAAATGCCCGTAGCGGTCCAACGTAAAGGCGGCGGTTGCGTGGCCTAAATTCCCTTGAACACTCTTAACATCATCCCCGGCCCGAAGGGCGTTCACGGCAAACGTATGGCGGCAATCATGGAAGCGCATCCCTCCTAGTCCAGCGGCATCCGCTACGGCCCGGAAACGCCGCTCCATGTCCCGCTGGGGTATAAGCCCGCCGGTTACGTTGGTGAAAACCAGGTTATGGGCGTTGTCCCACATGGAACCGGCCTGGAGCTGGTTTTCAATCTGCCGCCGCCGCTGGGCTTTCAATGCCTCCAGCACGGACGGAGCCGCCGCCACGGTCCGGGACTTGTGGCTTTTCGGTGTGGTGAATACCTCCCCTGCTTTCCTCTGCTCTGGGGGCGCGAGTTGCTTATTGACGGTGATCGTTCCGCTGTTGTAGTCCACGCAATCCCAGGTGAGGCCCAGCAGCTCAGACATACGCATACCCGTAAAGAGTGCCACTGTGATAAGATGCTCTATCTCCCCGCCCTCTGCTGCCCCCAGCAGCGCGGCCAATTCCCCATCGTCGAGCGGGTGGATCTCCTTTTGCTCCTTCCGGGGGAGCGTACACCGCTTGACCGGGTTCTGCGGGATATAGCCCAACTCCATAGCTTTTTCCAGCGCCGCGCTCAGTACGCCACAGATCAGCCGCACGGTGGCCGGGGCGCGGTCTATGCTGTTGATGAAATTCTGGACCGTGTGGGCGTGTATATCCTGAAGCTGGACTGCGCCCAAGGCAGGCTTGATGTGTAGCCGTATCAGGTCCCGGTAGTTACGGACGGTGGAGGGCTTGACGGCGCCCAGGTAGTCAGACGCCCACAGGTCCATCCACTGCCCAACGGTGAGCTTGGACGGGGCGGTATACGTCCCCTGGTTCACCTCTACGGCTGCGGCCTGCATCTTCTCCCGGACTTCCTTCTGAGTCTTGCCGGAGAAGGACCGCTGCACCTGCTTCCCGGTGCCAGGGTCCCGGCCTGTGGTTATCCGGGCCTCCCAATAGGTGTACTCTTTGCCGTTGCGGGTGACGGTCTTTTTTCGGATCGTCCCGCTGCCCTTCGCTGACTTCTTCGCCATGATGTTCTCCTTTCTGATTTGACACCACGGCGCTTTTCGGATATAATAATAGGCGCACTGGTGCCATGATTGACTGTCCTGGTATTTATTGTGCATCGCCCCGTCAGGTGTTGGTAGCGCCTGACGGGGTTTCTTTTTGCTCAAATTCATGCTTTTTCGCATATATGCGAAAAAGCATGGTGCGTGGAATTTCCCGCACGGGGGAAGAAGCAATACCTCCGATGCTGGAATTCCGGCATCGGGCTGTTGTGTGGTAAGAGTTTCAAACGTCCCTCAAACGCGAAGTTTGAAACTTCTTCCCGCTTGAGGGAAGAAGTTGAATCTGCCGCGGGTATTTCGCCTGCGGGGGTACGGGAATTTCCATATCCTCTAATCTTCCTCTGACGGCTCCTGCGGCTCCTCTGGGGCTTCTGTGGCTGGGGTGGTATCTTTGCCCTCCGGTGGCGTTGGCGTATCCTGTGGAGCTGCTATGTCATCATCGGAATCAAAAAGGCGTTCCTCCAGGGGCGGCATCCGATACATGGTTGCCCGCACCTCTTTGCCGGACGCACGCCATTCCTCAAGTTCAGAAATCACTTCCTTTTCAGTGCGTATATCTTTTAACCGGGCAATTATGGCAGGAAGATATGCCATCGTTGCGTTATAAAGGGCTTCAATGTCATTGTCATATAATATAAATTTGCTTCCATCTTCTTCAGAAATCAAATAATACTGCGTGAACCAATCATATCCAGCAATCAATTTAAGCTCAATATTTTTATAGGATCGAGACAGCAGAGATTCAATTTCTCTATACTTCCTATCAGGATAAATTTCGTCACATTCGTTTGATTGAGGAATTTGTTCTTCTCTAAATTCACGAATTCCATAAAAGAATAAAATTGGTGCTTCAAGTGCGTTCGCAATGCGTTCTAGGACATCGTGCCGCGGTTCACGCTCACCTGTCTCATATCGTCTAATACTCATTAAGGAAATACCAGACTTTTCGGCAAGCTCCTTTTGCGAAAGTCCTTGCATCTTCCGGAATTGTTTAATATGTTCTCCAATGTTCATAAGCTGCCCTCCGTCTATAGTATATCACAAATTGTACCCAAATGGAACACTTTTTTCAAAAAACCTCTTGACATAACGTTCCGAATGGGTGTATTATGCAAGAAGAAAATGTTCCAAACGGAACACATTGGAGGTGAACAACGAATGACAATCAACACAATACGCATCGAAACCATGTTGGCGGAGCATGGTCTGACCAAAGCGGCCTATGCGGAAAGCTGCGGGATTTCCCGGCAGAACGTCAGCACCATCCTCCGGCGCGGGACCTGTGAGCCTAAGACCGCTGGCAAGCTGGCGGCAGGCCTGGGGGTCCCTGTGGCGGACATCATCGAGAAGGAGGGCTAAGAGAACATGACAACCAACACAACGACCCTAACCCCGCTGTGGCTGACCGTGAAACAGGCGGCCCAGCTGCTACAGCTGTCAGAGGATGTTGTATACCCTCTGACCCATCGGGCAGACTTCCCCGCCGTGCGCATTGGCCGCGCGATCCGCATTGACCGCCGCCGCTTGGAAGAATGGGCAGCGGCTCAGACGAAAGGAGATTGACTATGAAAACAACGATGACCATCCAACTGCGGACCTTTGATGTCAGCATCAAGGACCACCGCACCGGAGAGCAACGCAAGGACTCGATAGTCCTGACCAAGGCCCAGCTGCAAGCGGCCCAGATGGTAGGGCAGTCCAGTAAGGAGCTGATTGAGCGCCTGTACAACCGGCGGGGCTATGGCGTGCAGGATATCGGGAGCGCCGAAAAGCGGGAAGTTTGCCTGAACTTGGAGGAGCTGGCGAGGCAGTACGCGGAGCACCAGGACGCCAAGGCCAAGTGGGAATATCTGTATGGGGGTGGTGTTGATTGATTCAAGTAAACAACCTTCCCGCCAAACTGCGGGAAACTGGCCTGTTCTGCTGCTGGCGGTATGAGGAGCGGGGCGGGAAGCGTACCAAGGTCCCGTACAACCCCCGCACAGGCGGCAGGGCCCAGAGCACCAACCCAGCTACTTTTTCCCCGCTGGCTGTGGCCCTGGCCGCTCTGGAGCGGGGCGGCTATGACGGGATCGGTGTAGGGGTTTTTGGCAACCTGGGCGCTATCGACATCGACCACTGCATCAGCGATACTGGGGAAATCTCGGAAATGGCCCTGGACATCGTACAGACCATGAACTCTTATACCGAGTATTCCCCCAGCGGGAAGGGGCTGCGTATCCTGTTCACTGTTCCGGCAGAGTTTCAGTATGACAAAGCCCGCTATTACATCAACCGTCAAAAAATCGGATTGGAGGTATACATAGCTGGATGCACGAACAAATTTGTAACTTTGACCGGGAATGTCCTAGTGAAGTAATAACTGGTCTGCTGGAGAAATATATGGTCCGGCCTCGGGCAAAGACGCCCACACCGGCCCCCGTTCCTGCTCCGACCGCCCCTGGCCCGCTGGAATGGGATTCAGAGATCAACGATGGCGGATTGATGGACCTGGATGACTTGGCTCTGATCGAGCGGGCCAAGCGGTCCAAAAGCGGGACGCAGTTCGCCGCTCTGTGGTCCGGGGACGTTACCGGCTATAAGTCAGCGTCTGAGGCAGACATAGCCCTATGCAACGCCCTGGCCTTCTGGACGAACAAGGACGCCGCCAGGATAGACCGGCTTTTCCGGCAATCTGGACTTATGAGGGAGAAGTGGGATAGACCGACGGCGGGCAGCACCTACGGAGCCATTACCATTCAAAATGCCATCGACACTGCCCAGCAGGGATATGACCCCCAAGCCTATTTCCATCGTAAGGCGGACAGGATCACCGTCACTACCACCGCCGGGCTGATGAAGCTGGCGGACCTCCACCCGGAGAAGAATGACCGCTACGGCTGGAATGATATCGGCAATGGCAATCTGTTCGCTGACTGGTACAAAGACGTGGCTCGGTATGTGCCAGAGCGCAAAAAGTGGTTTGTCTACAACGGCAAGGTGTGGGAGCCCGACACCGGCAACCTACGGGCTATGGAGCTGTGTAAAAAGCTGGCCGACGCCCTGGTGGTCTATGCCTTAAGTCTGCCCGACGGAGCTGTCCGAGATGAATACCGGCAATTCGTGGAGCGGTGGCAGAAACGGTATAACCGGGAAACCGTGCTGAAGGATGCCGCCAGTGTCTACCCGGTGAAGTTGACGGACTTTGACCAGGACTCCATGCTCTATAACTGTCTGAATGGGACCCTGGACCTTCGGACCAGGCAATTCCGCCCCCACTCCCCAGGCGATATGCTGACGCTTATTTCCGGGGCCCGCTACGATCCCGCCGTGCGGTCTGAACTGTGGGAGAAGGCAGTGGCGGATGCTATGGAGGGCGACACCGGGAAAATCGTCTATCTTCAAAAGGCCATGGGCTACGGTCTGACCGGGGACACGTCGGAGGAGTGTTTTTTCATGCTCTACGGCCCTACCACCCGTAACGGAAAGGGAACACTCATGGAAACCTATATGGCCCTACAGGGCGGCTATGGCAAGGCAGCGCGGCCCGAAACCATCACCCAAAAGGAGAAAGCCAACAGCAGTTCTCCCACTGAGGATATCGCACGGTTGGCGGGCGCCCGTGTGGTGAATATCTCCGAACCGGGGAGGCAGATGATCCTATCCGCTGCCCTGGTGAAAACTCTGACAGGCCGGGACACCATCAACGCCAGATTCCTCAACGAAAACAGCTTTGAGTTTACCCCACAATTCAAGCTGTTTATCAACACAAACCATCTGCCCAAGGTGACGGACCCCACCATCTTTGATTCAGGCCGGGTGAAAGTGGTTCCCTTCGAGCACCACTTCACCGAGGAGGAGCAGGACAAAGGACTCAAGCGCAAGCTACGTAAGGCGACAAACCTCAGCGGCCTGCTCAACTGGTGCCTGGATGGACTTTGGACCATGCGGGAAACCGGGCTGGAGCCTCCGGAGGCCGTCAAAACCGCTACGTCTGCTTATCAGCGGGCCAGCGATAAGATTGCCCGATTTGTGGATGAGATGATGGAGCCAGACCCGCTAGGCGAAATCAGAACCGAGGAGGCGTATCAATCCTATCAGGAGTGGTGCATTCGCAACGGCCACCGGTCAGAAAGCATGACAAACTTCAAGCAGTCCATGGAAGCCCACACAACAATTAGGCGCAAGCGCCCCGCTGGAGCAGAGCGAACGGCAGCAGCACTCAACATGATTTTGGGTGTAAAATGGCGATGTGTACCGGTGTGTACCGACTTTTCGTAGTCCCTTCTACGCGAGAGATTTTATTTTACCCCCGTGAAAAACCCGGTACACGTCAGTACACATTCCCACAAACCGTTGAGGCACAAGGCTTTCGGGGTGTGGGCCAGAAATCAGCAAAAAGGAGCGTGAACAATGAGCAAGCGAAAAAACTACAGCGATGCTGGTGTGGGCAAGAAGGTCCTGAGCTATGGCAGCACACATGGCTTTGGTCCATTCAGCAACCCTCGGCACCCTAAGCGGTGCCCCACCATTACGAAGAAAGCCGCTCCCAGCGCGGCGAACGCTGAGAGCGGCAAAGAGACCAAGCAGGACAACTAACCCAAACAAGGTCCGCCTCTATTGTAACAGGGGCGGGGAAAGGAAGTCAAGTATGAATTCTACCTATAAAGTCCATGAATACCAGTTAGAAGAAATCGATAAAGTGTTGGATGTCCTGCAACTGGCCTGGCGCATCACAAACGAAGATGCTGACTGTCCGGTTTCTCCCGGCGTGATTGCCTCTACAATCTGGGTAGCACATCAGAGCATCAGCGAAGTGATAGACGCTGTTCGGGAGCAGGGTAACAAGAGGGATATGGCGTGAAGTGGAAGTGTACCTATTCGACGGAGGAAGATCGGGACGTAGCCGCTGATCTGGCACTCCTCCTCCAACGATATCCTGACGCAAAGGTCCGGCGAGACAACTCTAAGGCCCCCAAAATGGCCCTATATGTGACAACTAGAAATCGAAAAAACCCTTGCAGCACAAGGGAAAAGCCTTGACCAACACCCCCCTCTATGGTATAATTAACGTGAAAATAGGCACGGGATGAGTACCACCCTTCGGGGGAATGTCTGTGGCGACAGGCGCGGGAAAACGGTTTGATGATCGTTTCCCGTGCCTGTTTTTCATCTCCTGGATAGACACAGCCCACCCAGAGCGGATTAGGGGTTACCCGGTCGGCTTGGATGGGCGGCATCCGTTACTTGGCGGGCGCCACCCATCTTGTCCAGGTCCCTTACCCCAAGCCCGGTCAATAGTCCGGGGGGTGCCGGGGGTGTTCCCGGAAGGTTAGGGGTCTGGAACTGGGTGCGCTCTGTCTGTCCAGGGGATAGAATCAGCCCAAACTCAAGGGCGTAAAACTGGAGGTACATCATGAGCGAGATCATCAACCAGAACGGCCAGCAGTCCACAACTCCCACCCCGGAGGCCAGCGGGGGACAGGGCAGCGAGAGGACGTTCACACAAGAAGAAGTAAATCGCATCGTTGCTGACCGGCTGGCCCGCGAGAGAGCCAAAGCAGAGCCATCCCCGGCAGACGAGCGAGAGCAGGCATTGAAGGCCCGCGAGGCGCGATTAGACTGCCGGGAATACCTGGATAGCAAGAATTACCCGGCGGAGTTCCTGGACGTGCTGGACAGCTCTGACACGGCCAAATTCAAAACCGCTGTGGATAAGCTAGTGAAAGCCTTCCCGGCTATCACTAGAGGCCGCAGCAAGTTTGAGGGGTGGAGACCAGGAGAGAGCAATAAGCTCACTGGCGGTGGCCCTGACCCCATCGCGGCAGCGTTCAAGCTTAAAATCTGAGATTTTAGGAGGGAGCCATAATGGCTGTCGATCTGGTAACCAAATTTCAACCATACACTGATGAGCAATTTGCCACGGAGAGCAAGAAAAGCCTTGTCACCAACCAGGACCTTGACTGGACCGGGGCGCACACTATCAAGGTTTACAAAATCACAACGTCCCAGATGAATGACTACGGGCGCAACGGCCCCGCCCAGGGGAATTGGAGCCGGTACGGCGCTGTGGCCGACCTGGACGCCACCACCGAGGAGTTTGCCCTGACCAAAGATCGGAGCTTTACCTTCACCATTGACAAGCTGGACACAGACGAGACCGCCCAGCAGCTTGCCGCCGCTACCGCCCTGGCACGGCAGAACAGGGAAGTAGTGATCCCCGAAGTGGATACATACACTTTCGGCGTGATGTGCGCCAAGGCAGGCCACAAACCCACTGCAAAGGCGCTGAACGCAACCAACATCTATACCGAGATTTTGGCAGCGTCGGAAGCTCTGGATACTGCCGAGGCCCCCGAGACTGGCCGTGTGCTGGTGGTGACGCCCGCTGTCTATGTGCTGATGAAAAAGTGCAAAGATATCGTGATGGAAACGGATGTGGGCAACGACCTACGCTTGAAAGGTGTTATCGGCATCCTGGACGGCATGAACGTGCAGAAGATTCCCGCCAACCGTCTTCCCGCCGGCTTTGGCTTTATGGTAGCCCACCCCGTGGCTACTGTGGCCCCGGTGAAGTTGGAGGACTACACCATCCACGAAAACCCGCCCGGCATCTCCGGCGCACTGGTGGAGGGTCGTATCTGTTATGATGCCTTTGTCTTGGACAACAAAGCTAAAGCAATCTACTACCAGTCCCAACCTGTTACCACTCCCCCCAGCGGAGAGGACAGCGAGTAAACCATGTCCAGCAAGAAACGGTTGAAAATGTCCACACCTGGAGAAGTCCGGCGGACAATCAACCGTATATCCAATATGCTGCTCAATGGGGAAATAGACCCTAAGACGGCCAACGCAATCCTTTATGGCTGCAATATCTGCCTTGGGGCTATCCGTACCGACGAGCAGCAGACGAAACTAGACGAACTGGAAAAGCTGGTGGAGGAAAACAGAAAGAGATGAACGCATTTCTAAAGCGTGTGGAGCGCGTCAAGGCGGCCCTGGTGGGCCGCCAGCTCTCCAATGTGACACTAGTCTATGCGGACGCTTCCCGCAATACCGTGGGCATCCTGGCGGCCGTGGACGAGATTTGTAGGCGGGAGGATGTGGTTGATGTTCTGGCCCAGGATGAAACCACGTCCTCCCTGCTTCGGGGCATGCTCGACCCCTGGGACTTCTCTGATCTGGAGGAACTGGCAGAACAGCAATAACCACCCGTATGATTTTGGAGGTTGTAGCCTATGGACTGGAAGCAGGAAGCCATTGACAAGCTGCGTGGTTATGAGGCCAATAAAAAAGCTCTGGACAACATTCCTTTGGAGTTGGAGCGCCTGGAATCGGCATACGCCAGCATCCGCAGCGCCACCAGCGACAGTACCCCAGTCACTGGGGGCGGTAGTACACGGGAGGACGCGCTGCTGTCCAACATCGTCCACCGGGAGGAGCTGGCCCGGCGGCTGGAGGAATCACGGCTGTGGATCAAGATCGTTGACGGCGCGCTATCCGTCCTTGACGAGGAGGATCAGCTGATGTTGATCCTGTGCTTTATCCGCAAAGCAAAGGGCGCTATTGATGATTTATGCTATCGGCTGAATGTCGAAAAGAGTGCCGTCTACCGCCGCCGGGATCAGGCTTTGCGCCGGTTTACTCTGGCCCTGTACGGGCCGCTGGAGGGGCTATAATCTGAGGGCAATCAAACACCCACAAACCCCGCTCGAATTGGGGCTTGCGGGTGTTCTCTTTTTCCCTTATGTTTTCCCTTCAACCTCCCCAGCCCCATCTGGCACAGTCCGGCAAGAACGGGCAGAATCCGTTACGCTACAATGGATAGCGGACATAAAAAGAAAGCAGCATACAGCGGCGGACAGTGAGGTTACAATTTCTCATTGAAATCCGCCAATATCTCCGAAATCTTGATCTGCTGGGGACAGACCTCCTCACAGCTCTTACAGCCCAGGCAGGCACTGGGCCGCTTCTCCTCCGGCATGGCCTGGAAGGTGAAGGGGGCCAGGAAGCCGCCGTTGCTAAAGGTATACTCGTTGTATAGCTCCAGAAACAGGGGGATGTCCAGCCCCTGCTTACAGTGGGGGGTGCAGTAGCGGCAGGCGGTGCAGGGGACGCCGGCGGTCATGTGGGCAGCAATCTCCAAGAGTGTCTTGCGCTCCTGGGCATTCAGGGGACGCGCCTCCTGGTAAGTAGCGATATTGTCCTGGAGCTGCTGGAAAGTGGACATCCCCGACAGGGTCAGGGGCATCCCCGGCTCCCCTTGGAGGAAGCGGAAAGCCCAGGCAGGGATGGGCTCCTCCGGCCGCAGGGCTTGTAGGGTCTTGGCGTCCTCCGGGGACAGCTTCGCCAGCTTTCCACCCCGCATGGGCTCCATCACCCACACCGGGATACCCCAGGCGTTCAGCAGGGCTACCTTGTCCTTGGAATCCTGGAACTCCCAGTCCACATAGTTCACCTGAAGCTGGCAGAACTCCATATAGCGGCCATACACCGCCAGAAATCGCTTGATGACATCCAGCCGCCCGTGGGCGGAGAATCCCAGATGACGGATACGTCCATTCTCCTTCTGTTTCAGCAGATAGTCCAGAATGCCGTACTGGGGGTCTAGGTAAGCGTCGATATTCAGCTCGCAGACATTGTGGAAGAGGTAGAAGTCAAAATATTCCACCTGGCACTTTTCCAACTGCTTGTTGAAAATCTCCTCCACCTTGGGCATATTGCTCAAGTCATAGCCGGGGAATTTGTCCGCCAGGTAAAAGGATTCCCTGGGATAGTCCCCCAGCACCCGGCCCATCACCAGCTCCGATTGGCCGTTGTGATAGCCCCAGGCGGTATCGTAATAATTGATGCCCTGCTCCATGGCGTACTTCACCAGGCGGGCGGTCTCCTGTTCGTCAATGTCCCCCTCACCGCCGCTGCCAGTGGGCAGGCGCATACAGCCCAGCCCCAGGGCAGACAGGGAGAGGTCTTGAAAGCTTTGATAGATCATAATGGCTTCTCGCTCCTTTTCGTCAAAGCACCAGCGGCCCGTCGTTCACCGTCAGACACACCGCGCAGCGCCCCGGAATCTGGAAAGCCCGGAAATACGCCTCCTCCATGGGGATCCACTTATCCCGAAACAGCGGCAGGGCCTCCGGGCCGTTGCGGGCCTCGATGCGCCGGAGCTGCTCCGCTGGGTCGATGGTCAAAAACACGTGGGCGTCGTAGAAATCCCAGAGCTGAGGGTGGCAGCTATAGGCCCCCTCCACCAGGGTCAGCCGCTGGGGGCTGACCTCTATGGGGTCCAGGAAACAGTCCTGGTGGCAGTCGTAGGGACGGTAGGACACCCAGAGCCCCCGGCGCAGGGGTTGGAGGACCTCCTCCAAGCAGCGCTCCCAGTCCACGTTGCCCCCCGGTTCCGCCAGGCGTTCTGGGGTGCGCCGGTCTGGGGGGAGGAAGAAGTGGTCCATGGAGACCACGTTGCAGCCCGTTTCCTCCTGGAGCTTATGGGCAAAGCTGCTCTTCCCGGCGGCACAGCGGCCGTCGATGGCCACCACCAGGGGCCGATTCGATGCGATTCTCTCCATTCCGTTACGCCCCCTCTGGCTGTGTCTTTCGGAAGGGCACCAGCCCGGTACGGTGGAGGGCCACCATCAACGCCGGGACCAGAACAAGCTGGAGGATGATACCGGGGATGGCGTTGAAAAGCGCCCCCGCCAGGAACATCTCCAGAGTAAAACCGCCGCCGAGACCCAGTTGGAAGGTCTGCACCAGGCCCCACACCAGGCGTCCCGCCACCATGGCGGTGATGAGACAGCGGTACAGGGCCCGGAGGCACTGCCAGCGGGAACGGCTGTACAGCAAGCCCGCCACCAGGCCGTAGGTCATCAGTTCAAAGGCCATGGCCGTGGCCGCCGGGAACATCACCGGCATGCCAAAGAGCCCAGAGCGCAGCAGAGGCAGGACAAACCCCACCACTGCCCCATACTGCCAGCCGCACAGCAGCCCGCAGAGAAACACCGGGATGTGCATGGGTAGGAGCATGTTCCCGATCTGGGGGATCTGTCCGGTGAGGAAGGGCAGCAGCAGCCCTAGGGCCAGGAACATAGCGGAAAGGGTCAGTCTAGGGGTGGTTTTTTCCATGTCTTTCCCTCCCCAGGGAAGGGCACGGCCACAAAGGGGACCACGTCCTTCACCGCTTCTTGCAAGCTGATCTCCCGGTCCGCCTGGTCGATGTCCACCAGGCGGTAGCAGTCGCAGCCCATGCCCAGCTCCTTCATATAGCTCAGTTGCCGGTGGCCCCGGCGGGATTCGATGCGCTTCACCATGGCTGCCCGGTCCTTCTCGCTGAGGGCGTAGATCAGATCCACAGAGGCCTGATCAATGGCCAACAGGTCCAGGGAGGCCAGGATGCCGATGTTGGGCGTCACCACCGGCTCCGCCTCCACCCCCTCGCAGTCGCAGGAGACGGACATGTTCCGCAGCACGTTCACATAGCTGATCCGGGAGCCGAAGTGGTCTACGGTGGCCTTGGTGGACTCGGTCATGCGCTCCATCAGCTCTTCCTTGGCGATGTCCCACTGGTCCTCGGAACCGGGGGTGGTGTGGATCATGGCCTTCCCCACCCGGCCGTCGGCGCAGCCAATGCCGATATTCTTATTGGAGCCGCCAAAACCGCCCACGGTATGGCCCTTGAAGTGGGTCATAGCCAGGAAGGAATCGTACTGCAACAAATTCTTCCCCATGGACATCTCTGTAAACCACTTGCCCCCCTTCACCGGAAGCATCGCGGTACCGTCCTCGTCCAGGATATCCACGGGACAGAAGGTCCAGCCGTTGATTTTCAAGGTCTCCCGGTGTTTTTCCGTGGTGTAGCGGTCGCCGTCGTAATAGGTGTTTGTCTCCAGGATGGTGGCCTGGGGCAGCTCTTCCCGGACCAAATGCTCGATCCAATCGTGGGGGATGATGTTGGGGCCGTGGGGCTCCCCGGTGTGGAGCTTGACCCCCACCTTCCCCGTCAGGTTCCCCAGGACGCGGGCGGTGATCCGCCGTAAGCCCTCTGGGGAGAGGTCTTTGGTGAAGTAGACCACGGCCTCCGGGCCGCTGCGGTCCTGATAGGGGATGTACTGTTTCCCGTTGGTTCCAGGGGTAGGCTTTGGGTTGGACATACTGTGGTCCTCCTTTGCAACGTTTTAGTTGAATTTCTCCGCCCAGCGGCGCAGCTCCTCCTGGGACAGCCTGCCGTTGAGCATCCGGCCCTCCACCAGCTTGGTGACCGGAGCCACGCTGCCCTTGAGCTTGGCGGCGCACTTCCCCAGGCCACTGCCGCCGGAGGTGGCGAAGAGCACCACGGTTTTCCCCGCCAGGTCATGGGCCTCCAAAAACGTGTTGACGATGGTGGGGGCCACATACCACCAGATGGGGAAACCCAAAAACACCACATCGTAGGGGGACAGGTCCGTGGTCTCCGCCAGGGCGGGGCGGGATCTCTGGTCCTGCATTTCTACACTGCTGCGGCTTTTTGTGTCCATCCAGTCTAAGTCCTTCGCCGTATAGGGGACAGCGGGGCGGATCTCAAACAGCGCTGCCCCCGCCGCCTCTGCCAGGGCCTGGGCCGCCTTGGCGGTGGTGCCGCTGGCGGAAAAATATGCCACCAATTTCTTTGCCATCTTGCATTCCCTCCGTGTCAAATTTCTGTCCGGACGGGGCCCGGTTGGAGCACACAGCTCTCCTCCCAGCTTAACACGCCGGTCTCCACCGCCTGTTGATAGCGGCTGATCTTGTAGTCCAACCGGTCCATGGTCTCTTGGATCTGCTTGGCCTGGGCCACCAGCACCGCCCGCTGGTCTTGCAACAGTTGCAGCCGCTGAGCGAAGGTGCCGTCCCCCTGCTGGCAGAGCTTGACGTATTCGATCATCGCCTCCACCGGCAGGCCAGCGCTGCGCATACACAGGGCCAGTTCCACCCAACCCAGATCCGCCTCCTGGTAGTCCCGGCGGCCGGCGGCGGTGCGGGGCACCGGCGGGATCATCCCCACCCGCTCATAGTAGCGCAGGGTGTCCTGGCTGATGCCGAACTGTGCGCTGACTTCCTTGATGGTCAACTTCCTCACCGCCTTTCCCCATCCGGGTTTGTTGGTACAGGGTGATTATATATCTTGGAGTTGGCTCTAAGTCAAGAGGGAATTTGAAAAATTTTTCTGCCCCAGGATACGCCCTTGAAGCTGCGCTTTTACCTTGGTATAGCCTTGGACTGGGACCGGCAGGGTTTCCCCGGTCACCATGGTCACTTCGCAGCGTTGGATGGCGGTCACATAGCGGCTGTTCACCGTGAAGCAGCGGTGGATGGGACAGAATTCATGAGGGAGCATGGCGTTGAGGGCAGTAATGGACAGCTCGCTTTCAATCACCGTATCCACGCAGTGGAGCTCCGTGCGGCGGTTCCTGCTCTGGACATAAAAGATGGCATGGGGTTGTACGAACAAGGTCCGCAGGAACTCATATCCGGCGTGGAGCAGCACCAGCTTCGTCTCCCCGGCCAGCAGTTGATAAACGAAGGTATACATTGCCGTGGCCCGCGGACCCCGCGCGTCTTCTCCCCCTACCGTCACCTCCGACACCACCGCCTCACAGCGGGGGCCCAGAGGGAGGGGGTAATGCTCCTCTCGGAAAATCCGGCAGGGCTGAGGGGGCAGGTAGTCCTTGAAATAATCCCGAATGGCCCCTTCCCCAAACAGCACCCGTTCCCCGATTCCCAGCCACACACTTTTGGAGCACAGGCGGGAAAACCAAGGTGCTAAGTCCCCCTGGTAGTAACCATGGATGATCTCCCGGTTGATTGCGACGGTGTCCTCCAATTTTGCGCCCATAGAAATCTCCCCTTTCCCTGTTATGATACGACAGCGGGCGCAAAAGCGCAAGGAATCTTGACGTTTCGGGCCCAATTCCTATGCTTTGGGTGAAATCTGTTGACGGGGCAAGAAAAAGCCAGTAAACTGCTTCCGGAAAGGTTTATTATGGAAGGGGCGTACACGCCCCTTCCCTGTAGGGGTTCCCCTACAGGGGTTTTTCCGCCAAATGTCAATTTTTCGGGAGGGAACAACAATGAAAAAACGATGGTTTAGCACCCTCACAGCTCTGGCCCTCTGCCTGTCCCTGCTGCCGGTGGGTGCGGGGGCAACCGGGGAAACGGACATCACCACAAGCGGGTTGACCATCACCGCGCAGGATACAAAGTCCGGTTCCTATGTAACAAGCAATGGCGGCAGCGTGGTTGTTTCGGCCACGGATGGTACTGTAACGATCACGATGCATGGCGCGACTTTGAACGCGCCAATGGATGTGACCGGCCTGAACGCAGTGCTTGTCCTGGAAGGTACGAACAGCATTGTACCCCCAAGTTCGCAGGCCGCTTTCAAAACGACCAACGGCAACTTGACCATCAAAGGAAGCGGTAGCTTGTCCGCAAAAGGCAACGAGTATGGTATCATTGCGGATGGCAGCCTGTCTATCGAAAACACCTCTGTGTCCGTCTTGTGCGACAGCAGCAGTAATACCGCGGCAATTCAAGCAAGTGACAGCATCACCATTTCCGGCAGTACAATCAATGTTGAAAATGCAACCACAGGGATATTAGCAACAAAGGGGGTCTCTATCGCAGAAAAAAGCAATATCAGCATCAACTGTACAAATATTGGTATTTACTCAGGTCAAAAGGTTTGGAATGAGGACGGTGAATATTGGTCGATTGTTGTCCCGTCCGATATTATTGTTGATAATAGTTCTGCGCAAGCTGATTCCATAAGTGAAAATGGCCTGTTTGCGACAAAGGATATTATTATCCGGAACAACGCAACGGTCAAAGGAAATAATGGTTATTCAACGCTCTATGCAGACGAAAAGATACAAATCAACCACAGCACTGTGACTGCTACTACAAATGATGCTGGAATCGTAGCACCATCCCTGACAATTCAAAACGGCTCAAATGTTACTGTTAAGGCAGTATTTCCCGGCATAGCCGCACAGGCGGAAATCACCATTGATGATAGCATTTTGGAGGCAAGCTCTGATAACCACAACGGAATCTGGACCTTGGGCACTCTCACAATTAGCGGTGGCACCACCCAAGTTACCGCCACCTCTAAATACTCCCACGGTATTTACGCATACAATAACATCAACATCAGCGGAGACAACACAAATGTGACAGTTTCTAACACGGATGCCAGCGCCGATGACAATATCCCTGCTTTGAGCAGCGGCAGCGGTACACTGAACCTCAGCGGCGGGAAGTTGACCGTTTCCTCTGCCCATGGTTATGCAATCGATGTAGTAGAGGTCCCGGAAATTAGCGGTGGTACATTGATACTTCCGGGTGAAAATTCCGGTATTTATGTAAATGCTGATCCATATTATTACGTCACGTTCGATTGTCAAAACGGCACAGATCCCGGCAAGCATTTCGTCGCGGGAGGAACCCAGTTGACACCGCCAGACCCTGCTCCCACAAGAGACGGCTATACCTTCGACGGCTGGTACAAAGATGTTTCCGGCAATGAAACATGGGACTTTGCACAGGACACAGTGACAGAACATACAACCCTTTATGCCAAATGGACTGCCAACACGCCCCCACCTACCCCCGGCGGCAGTTCTAGTTCTGGAGGCAGCTCCTCCCACACCATCGCCGTCCCCAAGGTGGACAACGGCAGCCTGCGTGTTGACCCCCTCCGGGCCAGCCAGGGCCGCAGCGTAACCATCACCGCCACCCCCAATGACGGCTATCAGTTGGACAGCCTCAACGTCAAGGACGCCAAGGGCAACCCCTGTACCCTCACTGACCTGGGAGAGGGAACGTACAGCTTCACCATGCCCGGCAGCGCCGTGGAGATCGAGGCCATCTTTGTCCCCATCCCGGAGGCCCCCTGGGTCAACCCCTACACCGACGTGGACAGCGAGGCGTGGTACTATGAGGCCGTGGCTTTTGTCAGCGCCAAGGGCTGGATGGGCGGCTATGGCGACACCCACTTCGGGCCAGGTGCGCAGCTCTCCCGCGCTCAGTTGGCACAGATCCTCTACAACCAGGCGGAAACCCCCGCAACCTCCGGCAGCTCGGCTTTCTCCGACGTGGAGCGCGGCGCGTGGTATCATAGCGCCATCTGCTGGGCGGTGGAACAGGGCATCGTGGGCGGCTACGGAGACGGGCGCTTTGGTCCTGACGATCCCATCACCCGTGAACAACTGGCGGTGATGCTCTGGCGGGGCGCCGGCCAGCCCACGCCCCCTAACCTGCTCTTGACCTTCCCCGACGCAGACCAGGCCAGCGGTTACGCCCTGGACGCCCTGCGCTGGGCGGTGGAGCAGGGGGTACTCAGCGGCAAGAACAGCGGCCTCCTGGACCCCCAGGGCCAGGCCACCCGCGCGGAAGCGGCACAGATGCTGCGGAATTTGTTTCAATAAAGCTACAAACCCCACCCTGGAGCCTTGGTGCTTCGGGGTGGGGTTTTGCGTTCCATGACAGAAGCCAGGGAGTCAAGCGCTCTCTTTGAGATTGGCAAGGGCCTTGCAAAAAATGACTTTCTTGATGGCGTGTTTTTGGGCCAGCGTAAGGATATCCTGTTCCACCCTTTTGTCCAGATTACCGCTCATGTCTAAGCTCCCCTCGCCGCGCAGTTTGCTATGGTTAGTATACCTTACAATAGCACCATTTTCAAGAATTGCCTGTCAAAACCCCATCCCGCCATAAGCGCGGAAAAACAGGAGATGGACTCCTTTCGGAACCATCTCCTGCTTGGTAAGCTGTTCGGTTTTGCGGGGGAAACTCAGCGCTTAGAGAACTGGGGCGCACGACGGGCAGCCTTCAAGCCGTACTTCTTTCTCTCCTTCATTCTGGGGTCGCGGGTGAGGAAACCGGCGGCCTTCAGGGCGGGACGGTGCTCTGCGTTCATCTCCAGCAGGGCGCGGCTGATGCCGTGGCGGATGGCGCCGGCCTGGCCGGTGACGCCGCCGCCGGTGACGGTGGCGCTGATGTCCACCTTGCCCAGGGTATCGGTGGTGTCCAGGGGCTGGCGGACGATGAGCTTCAGGGTCTCCAGACCGAAGTAGTCGTCGATATCACGGCCGTTGATGGTGATGGCCCCGGTGCCGTTGGGGAACAGGTGGACACGGGCCACGGAGGACTTCCGGCGGCCGGTGCCGTAATGGTAAGGCTTCTTGCTCTTATACATGGTCTAGTTCCTCCTTATTCTGCGGTCCAGGGCTCAGGCTTCTGCGCGGCGTGGATGTGGTCGGGGCCGCGGAAGATCTTCAAGCGGGTGAGGGAGTCCTTGGTGATGGTGTTGCGGGGCATCATGCCGCGCACGGCCAGCTTCATGGCCAGCTCCGGCTTGTCCTGCATGAGCTTACGGTACTTGGTCTCTTTCAAACCGCCCACGTAGCCGGAGTGGGTGCGGTAGAACTTCTGATCCAGCTTCTTGCCGGTGAGCACCGCGTCCTGGGCGTTGATGACGATGACGAAATCACCGCAGTCGGCGTGGGGGGTGTATTCGGGCTTGTGCTTGCCCCGCAGCAGGGTGGCTGCCACGGTGGCGGTCTTTCCAAGGGGCTTACCGGCGGCGTCAAGGATGTACCACTTGCGCTCGATGTTGCCCTTGTTGGCCATGAATGTGGACATAGGGTCGAACCTCCAAATCATCTTGTTTCACAAAGAATCGGCCCGTTTACAAATCCGGCCTGCCCCCGTATAATAGGAGACGGCCACGGGCCTGTTTTAAGCGGGCTTTATTATAATACAGTGTACCTCCCGTGTCAACGCTTTTTCCTGATTTTTTAATTTAGCCCATTCCATTCTCTTCTATACGCTTGTTTTCTCTAAAAATCTCCCGATATCTCATCTTCAATTTTCATTTTTTATGGAGGCAAACCCATGCGAAAGACACTCAGCCTGCTGCGCCGCTGCGTGGAGGACTACGACATGATCCAGCCCGGCGAGCGCATCGCCGTGGGGGTTTCCGGGGGGAAGGACTCCCTGCTGCTGCTGGCGGGCTTGGCCCAACTCTCCCGCTTCTACCCCGCCCCCTTCACCGTGGAGGCCTTCACCGTGGACATGGGCCTGCCCGGCATGGACTTCGCCCCGGTGGCGGAATTTTGCCAAAACCTGGGGGTACCCTACCACCAGGTCCCCACCCAGATCGCCCACGTGATTTTCGATGTGCGTCAGGAAAAGAACCCCTGTGCCCTCTGCGCCAAAATGCGCAAGGGCTCCCTCCACGAAGCCCTGCTGGCCCAGGGCATCCACAAGGTGGCCCTGGGCCACCACTACGACGACGCCGTGGAGACCTTCTTCCTCTCCCTCTTCTATGAGGGGCGGCTATCTTGCTTCCGCCCTGTGACCTATCTGGACCGCTCGGACGTGACCCAGATCCGCCCCATGCTCTATCTGGGGGAGGACCTGGTCCGGGAGACCGCCGGGCGCCTACAGCTCCCCGTGGTCCACAACCCCTGCCCCGCCGACGGCGCCACCCGGCGGCAGGAGGTGAAGGAACTGGTGGCCCGCCTGGAGGGGCAGTATCCCAAGCTGCGGGAGTACGTGTTCTCCGCCATGCAGCGGCTGCCGCTGCCGGGGTGGGCAACGCAGGAGAAAAAACGCAGAGGTCCAGGGGATGGGACGCCGAGGGCGGCGTCCCCTACAAAGACACGCTGATGTCCTCACCACCCATAGGTTCACAATGGACGTAGTTGGGCATTTCCCCTGTGAACCCCACCCGGCGCAGGGGCATCCCACGGTGGCAGTAGATGAACCACGTTTCCCCGCCATGTCCCCTCCCTTGCAAACATCTCCGCCGTATGCTACTATAAGAGGGAATCAAAGCCCCGCCCCGGCCCGCCGGGCCGGCACAGGAAAGGAGCCCACCCATGAAACGACTTCTCCTCCCCACTCTGCTGCTCATCGCCGCCCTCACCCTCTGCGCCTGCGGTGGGGAACCGGACTATGCCCAGGTCCAGCTGGAAAGCCATCCGGGCGGGGACGTCCTGACCCTGGGGATGGACCGGGCTTCGGTAGATGCCATCCTGGCCAGCCAAGAGGGCTGGGACCAACGGGAAGAGGGAGGCCTCACCTTTGTGGACTACCACGGCGGTGACCTAGGCCCCGTAACCGTCTGGTTCCAGGAGGACAAGGCCATCTATTTCTCTGTGGGCCAGGATAGCTTCCCCAGCAGCGGCCCTGTGGAGGATTCCGCCTGGCGGATCAAGGGCATCGGTTTGGGCGACAGCAGCCAGGAGGTGGAGACCATCTTCGGCCACCCCACCCAGGATAGCGGCGGGACGCCGGAGTCCCCCGCTGCCTCCCACCGCTTCCAGTTGATGCAGTACAAGTATCTCTCCGACGGCACCCTGCTGGCGGCGGACACCAGAGACGAGGCCTTCTCCCTGGCGTTCCTGCTCCAGGAGGGGAAGGTGGTCCTCTTTGGGGTGTTCTGCGCCGGATTCGACCTGTATGTCGCCAACGACGCCGCCACGCAGGAACCCTCCGACCAACCCTTGACCCTCTCCTTCCCTGAGGGGTGCAGCCTGACCATTCCCGCCGGCTGCACCTACGAGCCCCTGCAAACGCTCCAGGGGCTGCGGGTCCTCCGGGAGGACCAGGAGGTCTGCGGCCTGATCCGCCTCTCCTTCCCGGACCCCCAGCGGCTCAGCCAGGAGGGCTTCACCCACCCGGACTTCGCCGCCCTGCTGCAACCCCTTCTGGGCAGCAGCGCCAACAGTTCGGACTATGTGTTCTCCTCCACGCAGTACGGCAGCTTCATGCTAGAGCTGGTGCAGGACCAGGAGAGCACCCGCCACCATTTCTTCCCCGGCCAGGGCTGCTTCTATGACCTCTGGGTCCTGGACGGGGCCCTGACCCCAGAGGAAGAGACTGCCTTTCTGGATAGCTTTTCCTTACCCGAAGGATGAAGGAGTGCAACATGGATATCTTTTTGATCCTCTACCTGCTTACCTGTTGGATCTGGCCCTTCGCCTTCGCCCTCAGCCTGGTGAACGCCATCCGGGACCGGGAGCCGGTATTGATCCACTGTTCCCGCCGGGCCAGCATCTTCCTGGCGGGGCTGTCCCTGATGATGATGGTGACGGTGCCCTGTTTGATCTTCTTCTATTTTATGCTCAGCGCCTGAGGGAAAGGAAGGCTTCCCATGAAAAAGAAAAATCTTCTCTGCCTTGTCCTAGTTGCGGCGGCGGTTCTGATCCTGCTCTATTTCCTCTTGCCCCGCTCCTTCGCCCAGGTCATAGGCGGGGGCTTCGACCCGGCGCGGGTGGACCAGGTGGATGTGCTGCTGACTAAAATAGACGAGACAGGGGATCATACTTCCACACCGCTCCAAGAGGAGGTCAGCCGCGCCCTGTTAGAGAAGTTGAATCGCCGCAGGTACTTTCTCTTACCAGGGACCAAGCCCTTTTGGGAAATCACCTTGGGCTATGAAGTGCACCTGGGCTTCTCCTACAATGACTGCACGGAATATGCCTCTCTCTTCTTCTGCGGCGATAGTGAAATGGACCTCCAACGTACCGGCCGCCCCCACCACCGCGCCATCCGTGTCAGCGGCGACAATGCGGCCTTTCAGCGGGAATTGTTGGAATTGCTGTTGACGGCGGAACAGGAGGAAGGATAAGCCTTCTCAAACCGCAATCCCCAACTTCTCCACGATCTCCTCCAACGTCGGCCCAGCGAAAACCGCAGTAGAAATTCACGCTGGATTGTGGTATACTAACCATAAGAAACTGCGCAAAGGAGCTACCGCCATGGGCCTGCTGCCAAAAGACGCCGATATCCTGCCGCCCTCCGATGACCGGGTATTCAAGTTGATTCTCACCGCGCCGGAGGCGAAGCCTGTGCTGATGGACCTGATTGCCGCCATCATCCAGCGGCCGGTGGTCAATGTGGTCGTGCGCAACAACGAGATTCCGCCCGGTGATACCGAGGAGAAGGCGGAGCGTTTCGATGTGAACTGCCAAACGGATGATGGCTCCCAGGTCGACCTGGAAATCCAGGCCAGCCGGATCGAGGAGGATGTCGGCGGGAAGCATCAGAATTTGAAGGGGAAAAGCATATACTACCTGTGTGATTTGCATTCCTCCCAGCCCTCCAAGGGCGTGCGGCGGTATGACAGGCTGGCCCGGACGTATCAGGTCACGTTCTGCTCTTACACGGTATTCCCCGATAGGGCCGAATATCTCAATTCCTTCTCCATGCGTCACGATCAAGACAATGAGCTGCTGTCCGATGCCATCCATATTGTATATGTAGAATTGAGTAAGCTCCAAGAAATCATGAAAAAGTCCGTCACCGATATGACAGACCTGGAAAAATGGGCGATTTTCTTCCGCTATGCCAGTGAGCCCACTTGCCGGGAGACCGTAAACGAAGTCATAGCGTCCAAGGAGGTGCTTCAAATGGCAGGCGATTTGTTGATGAGTATCAGCCAGGATGAACGGGAACGGGCTGTGTTTCGCAGCCGGAGGATGTATCAGACCGATATGCAGTCCAATATCGCCACGGCGGAGGATCGGGGCAGAACGGAACGCGATATGGAGTATATAAAAAACCTTACACGGCTGGGCTTTACACTTGAACAGATTATGGAAATAAGCGGTTTGCCATTGGAAGAGGTAGAACACCTACGTGCTATGGAGAAGTCGTAAGTAATTAGAGAGGAAGACTACCAATGCGCCCAGTTACTGAAGAAGAGCGTAAGCGTGCAGTGGAACGCAGCCGGAGGATGTACCAGACCGATATGCAGTCCAATTTGGCCACAGCGGAGGATCGGGGGATACAAATCGGCAAGCAGAAACGTAACATTGAGATTGCAAAAAATCTCATACGGATGGGCTTGTCACTGCAACAAATCACAGAGGCAACTAGTTTACCACCAGAAGAAGTAAACCGCCTCTACAAAGAAATCTAACAACCCAAACAAAAAGAAGGTCAAGAACATCACCGCTCTTGACCTTCTCTTTTGTTTGGACATTAAATGTGCAATTATAATTTTTTATATTCAGCGATGTCGTCAAGCTCACAATCTAATATTTCGCAGAGACGATTTAAGGTATACGTATTTACATTCTCATTTTTTCGCAACCGATCCAACTGCCCGGTACTAACCTTAAATTCTTTGATTAACGCATATTGAGACACATTTTTTCGTTTCATCGTTTCCCATAGTCGTTCGAAAACAATCATAAGCTACCATCCCGATATAAATCTTTATCCTAGTTTACTATACTCTTCAACTAGGCATCATCGTGATATTCTCTGTTTTTTATTGTGTGCTATAGCTTATCAAAAACAACTTCGTCACACAGTTGGAAAATTCGTTGCTTGACAGCTGCTCCAACGGTCATAGGGCATACCTCATTTAATAAAAACCTGTAAGAATAAATCAAGTGCGTCTCTTTGTTCCTCAGTTAAACCAGAAATCCGAATAGAATACTCATTATCTAAGCCAATAAGGTAGTCAACAGATGTCCGTAGGATAACAGCAATCTGCTTTGTTCTATCCAAAGATGGGTTTTGAACATTGTTTTCATAACGATAGATTGTTTCTTTGCTTACACCCAACTTTTTTGCAAGCATTTTGCGAGAAAGCCCTCGCTTCTCTCGGAGCTGGCGCAGCCTGAGACCAAAATCAAAAACTTCTCTGCAATCTCCTCCTGTGTCCAGTCGGAGGCTTTGCCTTATCACATCATAACTTACGCTATCGCTCATAAATCTTACTTTCCTAATCACAATTTTTAGAGGGCCTAGAAATGGATATATCCTTGAAAAATTCCGAATAGTCCACGCCGAATACTTTTTGTAGACCAACTAAATCACTAACAAAGATGTTGCCTCGTCCTGTCTCAATAAGTGAATATGTACTCCTACTAAGAGGTGAGCCAAGAAGCTGCAATTTAGCTACAGTTTCTGCTTGTGTTAATCCGCAGGAAGTCCGTATCCTCTTTATGTTCTCGCTGAATATGTCACAATTCAGTATCTTTAGCATACAAATCACCGAAAGAGAAATTCTTTAGCTGCATTTTATCAAATTTTTCTAACAGCATTGCCTATATCTATAGCTGTGATGTAATGCCAGGTAAAAAATAGGGTTAGTTCCCCTTTCGCCACTGTGAGTGTTTACGGATAAATTCATAATCATCATCTGTTAGTTCAATCTCGCCATGTTTTTTTTCAAAACGGTATATATGTGACAGCATGGCCTGCCCTATTTCCATATTTGTAGATCGCCCCTGATATGCAGCGATAAATTTCATTTTATCCAAAGTGTCTTCTGGAACCCGAAGTGGAAACTGTGGGTGTTTGTGTGGTGCATTTGGCATCTCAAGTCACTAACCTTTCATCTCACCAATATACCTTTATATTGTGCCAGATTAAATTTTAACTTTCAGTATATTGACATCAGGTGGATATCATATTATAATGCGAGATATCTAGGTGGATATCCACCCAGAGCTGGTAAATTATAACGAAAATGCCTAAATGAAATTATTTTATTTATTTTTCTTCCACTGTGAGTTTTTGCGGATAAAATCATAATCCTCCTCAGATAGAGCGATTACTCCATGTTTTTTCTCAAATGAAGAAATATGGGACAAAACTAGTCTCTCCATTTCCTTATTAGCTGATCGTCCATAGTAGGCTGCGATGTATTTAAGTTTGTCCATAGTCTCTTCGGGAATGCGTAATGGGTACTGTGGGTTTTTATGTGGCATATTGGGCATCATTATTTTCTTCCTTTACCTGGTTGAACTTTATGTTTATTTTTACATATTTGAGCTACACTAACATCCATTTGAAATCAGGTAGATATCCACCTATATAGATTTATGCAATCATTATTTTTTGATACATACTGTGAGTAGCACATTAAATTTATTGCACCTCCGATAGTTTACGTTCCCGAAAATTGAAAAAAGTTACAATATTGATAAAGGAGGGCCACAATTATGAGCATGACAGAAAACCTATCCGGCAAGCAGTTAACGCCAGATGATATAGATGATCTGGTAAAAGAAATCTGCGAAACAGGGTTTTGCCTTCACATTGAGGACCAAGCAGAGGTGGATGCGTATGCCGCGCTTCTGTCCTATCGAGTGCAACGGGACCTATATGAGGTCCTCGTTGATTCGGGAGACTATGCAAATATGTACTGGGATGAATTTTGCGCAATCTTTCAGAGAAATCAAAGGATGCAGGTAGCAGCCATTTCAGTCCTGAAACGGGGGATATTGCTATACTGTACAGAGGAAAGCTATGACTTTGATCTCAGTACAGAGCTTACGCCTTTTCAGGAGAGGGATTTGGAAGATAGTACAACGGATGACGCGGGTGATGACAGGATGAACTTCATACGCCTTTTCCCGGATGAAATTGGCCGCATTTACGTAGACACTGTCATGCTGCATGGGCAAATCACACAATACAGGGCTACGGGCCGGGAAGCGCTGGTCATGGGCGGAATACCTTGTCCATTTGAAGGAGGACCCTACACTATGGAAATCTCTTCTACACGCTTTCCACAGCGCCCTGTTACAGCTGGATTTTAAGCAGATCTGGGTGCGGGACGACCTAGAGACTCTGCTAAGCAACGGTGAACTATTATAAGTTACAACGGGCGAGGCGCGACAAAGGAAAATCAGTTGACTGGAAGGATATTTTTAACCATGAAGAAATCTATCATTGATAGCTATCGGGAAAAATTTGATCTGCTGTTGGAGTGCTGCGTACATGTCCAAAAGACTTACCTCGGCGATATAGAACCGAAAAACCGCGATCACCCAGTGTATGGCGAATTTTGGGTACAGGGTGGGCTTGCCGGTGCGCTCACGTATTTTATGTTAACCTTGACAAAAGAAGAAAAGATGATAAGCGAGATAGTCTTTGCAAGACTAGAAAAAAACAACGGGGGCGCAGGAACTGTTGATGTTATGGATTTTATCGAAGCGGGAGTCGAAGTAATGGCAGTCCTTGGGCGTCCTATCCTTATGCCAGAGGATGAATAAGGGAACTATGGCGTGCAGCGTTGATGGATCACGGAGCATTCTTCGTCGTAAAAAAATTAAGGAGGCATGGCCCGCGGCCATGCCTCCTGTTTCGTCATAATTTCGTTATACTTCTTTCCACTTCGCCTGGAGCCGCACCGCGCCCAAGGCCACTGCCCCGGCGGTGATGAGGTACAGGATATACACCCAGCTCAGGCCACCCCCATAGAAGTAGGTCAAATCCAGGTACAGCGCCCAGGGCCCCGCGCCCCAGCTCAACTGTTCCACCAGGGGGAACAGCAGCAGGAAGCCCACAGAGCCCAGGACTTGGCCCAGGACGATCTTACTGCCTGCCGCCGCCTGGGGCAATCTCCAGGTGGCCCAGAGCAGCACCGCAGGCAACAGGTGCAGGGCCAGGACAAGGGTGCCAGTATATACGTTCAACATAATGCTTCCCTCCATTCGTATCGCGTCGGGTGGGGGGCATCTACATTCTAATTGTACCATAGGGCCGGCTACCCGTCAACGGGACTAGATCCCCAAAATGGCCCGCGCCACCTGGAAGTAGAGCACCAGGGTCACCACGTCCACCACGGTGGAGATGAAGGGACTGGCCATCACCGCCGGGTCCAGGTGGATGCGCTCCGCCAGCAGGGGCAGCAGACAGCCTACGGTCTTGGCGCAGAACACCGTGAAGATCATGGTGACGCAGATCGTAGCCGCCACGGGGATGGTGACCCCGCTGTTGTGCAGCAACATCCGGTCCACCACCAGGAGTTTGACAAAGTTGCACGCCGCCAAGGTCACGCCGCACAGCACCGCCACCCGGATCTCCTTCCAGAGGACCCGGAGGCTGTCGGAAAACTCCACCTCTCCCAGGGACAGGCCGCGAATTACCGCCACGGAGGCCTGGGTGCCGCTGTTGCCCCCGGTACCGGTGAGCATGGGGATGAAGGCGATCAAGGCCGAGCAGGCGGCCAGGGATGTCTCAAATCCCGTGAGGACCATGCTGGTGAGGGTGGCGGAGAGCATCAAGATCAGCAGCCAGGGCAGGCGGGAGCGGAAGGTCTCCAGCACCCCGGTGCGCAGGTAGGGCTTATCCGAGGGGGTCATACCGGCCAGCTTTTCAAAGTCCTCGGTGGCCTCCTCCCGCATGACGTCGATGGCGTCGTCCACGGTGACGATGCCTACCAGGCGGTTCTCCTGGTCCACCACCGGCAGGGCCACGAAGTCGTATTTGGCGAACATCTCCGCCACGTCCTCCTGGTCCTCCAGGGTGCTCACGGAGATGACGTTGGGCTCCATGATCTCCTCCAGCACGTCGTCGTCCTCGCTGAGGAGAAGGGTGCGGATGGTGATGGTGCCGATGAGCTTGCGGTTGTTCTCTGTGACGTAACAGTTGTAAATGGTCTCCTTGTCCACCCCGGTGCGGCGGATGCGCTTGATGGCCTCCTCAGTGGTCATGTCCGGGCGGAGGCTGACGTACTCCGTGGTCATGATGCTACCGGCACTGTCGTCGGGGTATTTCAAAATTTCGTTGATCATCTTGCGCATTTCCGGGTCTGCCTGTTTCAAAATGCGCTTGACCACATTGGCGGGCATCTCCTCGACGATGTCCACCGCGTCGTCCACGTATAACTCGTCGACGACCTCTTTCAGCTCGTTGTCGGAAAAGCCCTGGATCAGCAGCTCCTGGGCCTCCGGTTCCATCTCCACAAAGGTCTCCGCCGCCAGCTCCTTGGGGAGCAGCCGGAAGAGCAGGGGCAGCTTGGTCTCCGGCATGGAGTCAAAGACCCCCGCCACGTCCGCTGCGTTCATGGTCACCAGGATGTCCCGGAGGGTGGTGTACTTCTTCCCCTCCGCCAGGGCCGCCAGAGTTTCCTCCAGGGTCACGATGCTGCGTTCTGCCATTGGTATCTCCTCCCTTTTTCGGTTCAGGGCGCAAAACGCCCTGTCCGGCAGGAGTAAGACACACCGGTTGGCCGATGCTTCTTATACTATATACGGAATCGACAGACGCCTTTGGGGCGGTTCGTCCGTAGTCTGGAATGATCGGCCTGCCAAAGTGCCGTTACTACCGCCTGCGTCCATGGATTCCACCTCACTTTCCATCAAAAGTACCTTTTATTATATGGCCCGCGAAAATGTTTGTCAACCGTTCTATCTGGGCTGTAAAACTTTTTCATTTTTAAGTGGTGGGTAACCGTGGGCCGCCGAGGGCGGCGGCCCGCCCCCGCATTCCCCTCTCCGTTTTTTGTATTCACGAATCCGTCTTTCCAATGGAAAACTCTGCTGTCATAAAGTAGTCTTTACAATTAGGGCGCTCCACCATGCAGTTCACAATTGTGAGAAGCCGATATTCCCCAGGTTCCAAGGTTCCGAAGGGGAGCGACCAGTCATACTCCATTTCATTGGAAACCCCCGCTTCGATGGCAGAAGCCGAGGGTACTTCATACCCAACAGTGGGACCTCCTCCCACCAGTTTATATTCCTCCAACAGCGGCGGTATGGTATACCACGCCCCATCTCGCTTTTCCTCGATGCAATACCATACACCATAGATGAAATCATCCCGTTCTGTGGTATTGCAGAAAACAACCGTCATTCCGGTGGGGGTGACTGTTCCCGGCTTCGCCTGGAGCTGCAAGCCCTCCAAGGGATTGACTTCCTCGAAGGGAGAGCGCTCCTGCCCCTCCTCTCCGCAGCCGGAAAGGACAACGGTCAAACTCAATAGGAAAAGCAGCGCAAAATATCGTTTCATCCTTCCTCCCCCTTTCGGCTTAGTTCCGTATCATCCGTTTCCCCCTTGTTTCCCAGCGGACCTATAAAACTTTTTCATTTTTGTGGAAAAAACTGTCGCTTTTTTCGGGAAATTTGTTATACTAAATGTAGCAAAGGGCCTATACCCAAGGGACCGGGCCCTATATTTCACAACAGAAGGAGGCTCCCCATGGAACAAGTTTACCGCAAAGGCGAATACGTTCGCTACGCCAACAACGGCGTCTGTCTCATCGAGGACATCCGCAGCGATTCCCCCAAAGGGAAGGGCAAGGAGTTCTACGTGCTCAAGCCCGTGGGGGCCCCTGGCTCCACCATTTTCGTCCCCCTGGACAACGAGACCCTGTTGGGCAAAATGGGCCGTCTGCCCACCCGCGAGGAGGTGGACCAGCTCATCCTCACCGCCAAAGATGGGACCCTAGCCTGGGTGGACAACCGCAAGGACCGGACCGCCCTGTTCCAGACCCTGGTGAAAACCAGCGACCTGCAAGGGCTGATGGGCCTGGCCCGCTGCATTTTTCAAAAGAAGCAGGAGCTGCTCTCCAAGGGCAAAAAGCTCTCCGCCTCTGACGAGGGCATCCTGCGCCGGGCGGAGGGGCTCATTGTCAACGAGCTGGCCTTCGTGCTGTGCCTGCCCCTGGACCAGGTGCGGGGGTACATCCAGGCCAAGTTGAATTGACCACAGCGTCGAAAAAATCACCTTGTATCTCTGTATCGCAAAACATATATATGGTTCAGGCACAGGAACTTACCTTCGTAATCTCCTGTGCCTGAACTATTTCATGCTTTACCGGCGGAACTACCTGTGTGCAGAATCGTTCCGCCCTTGCTTACTCGATGGCAAAGGGATACGCCGAAAAATAGGTCTCCGATGCTTTCCTGTATTCCTGCACGATCCGATAGCATCCCTTCGGCAATTCACCATAAATTTGAGACCAATCGATCGGCCTAGAATCCCGTTGACCTGGCGCCACAAGGCACGCATCCGCCGGCCAGTCTGCCCTAACGTCAATGTCATACCACTTGCCCTCATCCACGATCTGAAGAACGTACGCTCTCCCGTAGGCAATCTCTTCTGTACTATGGTTCTCAATACACAGCAGGACTTCCTCCTGTGTTAGGTAATCTCCCACGATACTTAGGGACACGTCCGTATTGTGAATCGTGCGCGTACTTTCCACAAGGGGCCAGGGGTACGCACTTTTGCTTTGGCAAGCCGCAAGAGACAGCAGTAAACAAATCAGGATTGAGATGTATGCTCGCTTCACACGATTCCCTTTGATAATCGGACGCCCTATTCTCACTGCATCAGGGAGCACACCAGTTCAGCATAGTGCACCGGGTCCGGCAGGGGCAGGTCAGCAATCAGCAGGGCCTGGTTGTACAGGACCTCCACGTAGGTGGCTGCCTTGTCCTTGTCCGTCTCGTAAGCGGCGCAGAGGGCCTGGAAGGCGCTGGACTCCGGGTTCAGCTCCAGCACCCGCTGGGCCTGCATGGGGAAGTCCCCCCGCATTTTTTTGAAATACTTTTCCATCTCCAGGGTGACGGGGCCGTCGGCGCTGAGGCACACCGCCCCGCTGCGCAAAATCTTGGAGATACGCACCTTGCTCACCTTGTCCTGTAAGGTCTCCTGGGCGAAGTCCAGGACCTCCTTGTGGTCCTTCTCCGCCTGCTCGGCGTTGGCCTTCTCCTCGTCGGTGACGGGCAGGGCGTCCTCGCTGGCCACGGACACGAAGGGTTTCCCCTCCCCGGCGTTTTCCAGCATTTGCAGGACGATCTCATCCTCATCCACGATGAGGTAGAGCACCTCATAGCCGGCCTTCAGCACCCGCTCCGCCTGGGGCATCCGGGCGGCGTTCTCCACGCTGTCGGCGCAGACGTAGTACACCTTCTCCTGGGAGGCGGGCATCCGCTCCACATACTCCTTCAGGGAGGTGAGCTTGTTCTCCTTGGAGGACCAGAACAGCAACAGGTCCCGGATGGTATCCCGGTTCTGGCCATAGCTGTTCATGAGGGCGTATTTGAACTGCATGCCGAAGGTGGACCAGAGCTTTTCATACTTCTCCCGGTCGTCCTTCATGAGCTTTGTCAGCTCGGTTTTCAGCTTCTTCTCGATGTTATTGGCAATCACCTTCAACTGCCGGTCGTGCTGGAGCATCTCGCGGGAGATGTTCAGGGAGACGTCGGGGGTGTCCACAATGCCTTGGACGAAGCTGAAGTGGTCGGGGAGCAGGTCCGGGCACTTGTCCATGATCATGACCCCGGAGGAGTAGAGCTGCAAGCCCTTTTTGAACTCCGTGGAGTAGTAGTTCATGGGCACCTGGGCAGGAACATACAACAAGGCCTTGTATTCAAAATTGCCCTCAGCGGCCACGTGGACGGTGAGGAGGGGGTCCTCCCAGTCGCCAAACTTGGACTTATAAAAGGCGTCGTAGTCCTCCTTCTCCACCTGGTTCTTAGGCCGCTGCCAGATGGGCACCATGGAGTTGACGGTCTCCCACTCCTTGACCATCTCATACTCCGGCTTATAATCCTCCCCGGCGTCGGCGGGCTTGTCCTTCTGGCGGCTGTGCTCCATCTCCATGCGGATGGGGTAGCGGATGTAGTCGGAATACTTCTTCACCAGGTTGGACAGGGACAGGGGCTTGATGAAGTCGTCAAAGTCCTCCTCCTCGGCGTTCTCCTTGATGTGCATGATCACGTCGGTGCCCACGCTGTCCTTCTCACAGGGCTCCATGGTGTAGCCGTCCACGCCCTCGGACTCCCAACGCCAGGCCTGGTTGGAACCGTAGGCCTTGGAGATCACCGTCACCTTGTCGGACACCATGAAGGCGGAGTAAAAGCCCACGCCGAACTGGCCGATGACATCCACCTCGGCGTCGTCCGCCGCCTCGGTCTCCTGTTTGAATTGCAGGGAGCCGCTCTTGGCGATGGTGCCCAGGTTGTTCTCCATCTCCTCCTGGGTCATGCCGATGCCGTTGTCGGAGACGGTGAGGGTGCGCCCGTCCTTGTCGGGGGTGATGACGATGCGGAAATCGTCCCGGTTCAGGCCCACCTGGTCGTCGGTGAGTGCCCGGTAGGCCAGCTTGTCGATGGCGTCGCTGGCGTTGGAGATGATCTCCCGGAGGAAAATCTCCTTATGGGTATAAATGGAATTGATCATCAGATCCATCAGCCGCTGGGATTCGGCCTTAAATTGCTTCTTTTCCATTTTTAATATGGCCTCCTAAAAAAGAATAGGCTTAGCACTCTTCTAGTTTGAGTGCTAAGCCTATTATGCTACTGAGGGAAATAAAATGCAAGCCCTTTTTGAAATTTTTTCACTTTCACTCTAGCAGTGCTAATTTCTCCGGGGCTTTTTGTGCGTCCTGCCAGCACACTGACAGAATGCTTACTCCGCAGCGTCCGGCGCCTCCGGGGCAGCGTCTGAGGCGGGGGCGGAGGAGGCGGACTGCACCAGGGTGAAGGTGCCGAAGGACTGCACCTTGTCGCCGTTGAGGAGGATGCCCACGACCTTCTTGGCGTCCTGGGTGGCCTCCGTCATCAGCTTGTCGTCGGCATCATAGTAATACTGCAAGGTCACCTGGCCCTCGGCCACGGTGGTCTCGCCGTCGGCGTTGGTGATGGGGACGGGCTCCTCCTTGGTGGGCTTGCCCAGGGCCTTCTCTACGTCAGCGCGCTTGGCCCCCAGGACGATGCCCTCCAGGGACCAGTTGCTGCTCTCCAGGGGCTGCTGGGTCTGGAAGTTGCCCCCCACAGACAGGGTGGTGGCCACGCCGTCCATGAAGCCCACATAGACCTGGTTCTCCGCCTCGCTGCCGAAGTAGGCATAGGTGGTGCCCATGGCTTCCGTCTCACTGCCGCTGACCATGGGCAGGATGGCCTCCACTTCCGCCTGGGTCATGCCCAGGGCCAGGGGGTCTTTGTCCTTGTTGGTGATGGTAGCCAGAGCGCTGGTGGAGGCCTTGCTGCCGTTGTTGCCCTCTGCCTCGGTACCGGGGGTGGTGGTGGAGTCCTGGCCGCCGTCCTGGTTGGAGCAGGCGCACAGGGCCAAACTGAGCAGCGCACCGGTGAGCAGCACTGCGACTGTCTTTTTCTTCATCAATGTTTCGTTCCTTTCCGTATGTTTGTCTTGTTGGGGGTGCATGTCCCCCTACTTGCCTCTATAATATATACCATTTTTCAATACAGTTTGTCACGAATTTTTGAATTTTTGTGACATTTTTTCCCACATCCCCGGAAACAAGGAAAAAATCAGGGGGGAGTTGGTTGAAATGACCGGGAATTGGGGGGGCGCAACCCCGCCCTTCGTTGACCACTCGCCAGTGGCCGCCGTCGCTTCGGGCCACGGTCCAGCGCCAATCCGCCCTATTCCCTACCGGTATCCGGCATGGAGCCGGTGCCGGGTATGGTGTAGAGCAGGGTTCCCTTGGGGCCGTAGACCTGGGTGGAGATATCCTCTTGACCGGCGCGGTAAAAATCCGCCCGCGGTTCCTCCGCCTGATAGCGGAAGGCCGTATAGTGGTAGGCAAGGCCCTGGCCGTCGGTGAGGACCAGCACACACTCGGTAACTTGCCCCGGAACCATCGACACAGTAAATTCAGGCTCCGCCCGGTACATCGTCCCAAAGGCCTCCCACTTCACCGGCGTTTCCTCCACGATCTCCCCGTCCACTAGGGTGCGCAAGGTGCCCATGTGGTTGCCCAAACCCACCTCGACAGCATACGCCCCTGCATCTGACAGGTGGATCATCCCCGCAACGGTGCAGGTATCCTCCTCTCCAGAGGAGTAGTCCGGGTAAAACCCGCCGGAGGTGAAGCGCGGGGTAAAGTCCCGGTGCTCCATGAGTTCCCAGGCCACCTCCGCCTGTTTGGTCTCCTCCCCCTGGGTGACCATCACAGAGGTGACCTGACAGCTCTCCGCCAGGGGGGCGGTCAGGGTGGTGCGGTAGGTGCCGCTGTTACTCTTCCACTCCAGAGGCAGGGTCTCGCCGTTGCAGACCACAGATACCTTCGTCTCCGGGTCATAGCCCTTGGGGACCAGGCTCAAGTTGAGCTCCATGGTCTGTTCCGTCTCGTCTATGCCGCCATAGCCCACCCAATGGTCCCGAAGCAGCCCCTTGGTCTCCATCAGGCTCAGGGCTTCGTCCTGCCGGAGGTGTTCCTGGAACCCAGCGTCTATGCTGTCCTCCAGCTGCTGTATCCGCTCCCGGCTGTCGTGGACGTGCCACAGCAGCACCCCCACCAGCACCAGGCACAGCAGCAGCGTGAAGTCATAGCGGGTGAAAAATTTTTTCATGCTAGCCTCCCTTCTGTCTACCTATATAGACCACAAACCCAGGGAAAGATTGGGTGCTTTTTTGTTATATTGGGATTTTTGTGCAGATTGACGGAGGGGGTGGTCCCCCTCCGCCCTTGCTGCCTCAGTGTTGGCCTGAAATGGACGGGGATTGGGGCCTTAACCATACGCAAGATTCCTTTCCGCGTTGATCACCCGCCAACTGCCGCCGTCCTCCCGGACCAGCAGCCAGCCCCACTCCTCCACAACATTGACGTCTATGTCATAGGTGCAGAAACCCGAAAACGCAAGTCCCTGCGCCGCATGATAGTCCTGCCGCGCCAGCGCTGACCGGTCGCCAGAATAGCGCAAGTTTGTCAGGGTATAGTCCTCATGGTGTTTTTTGAAATATTTTTCGACCTCCTTGGCCGCCGCGTCGATCTCCGTCTGAGTATAGCTGGTATCCGTGCCGTAGTCCAGGGTGAGGTCGGGACTCACCGTGCCTTGGTTGTTGGCGCGATAGACCAGGAAGAGCGCAACGACAATCCACACTAAGGCGGTCAAAAGGGCAGCGATTCTGCTTGCCTTTCCCTTCTCCTTCATGTACCGCCCGAACAGCACCCGCAGCACAAAATATACCTCTGCCAGGATGGACCCGCCTGCGAAGTGGGATACTAAGACGGCTTGCAGCCCGTAATACTCAAGCCCCCCATTCATATTGATGAACACAACTATCCACGCCCCGCAGGCGGCAAGGGCACTCACAACGGAAAGCAGGTATCCCTTCTTCCGTTTTCCAAGCAAAAAGCGGAAGAGCAGCCCCACAAAAATGGGCAGGTAAAAAATGATAAAAACTTGCAACATCTCCATTTCCCCCTTTCCGGGCCGTTGGTGGACGCTCTTTTTCTTGATTATACCAGAACTTTAGGGGAAATGCAAAAACTTCCGGGGAAATCTCGCGGTTTTCGGGATTTTTGCCAGGGAATGACCGAGGATTGGAGACCTCACTCAAACTTATAATTTCGGCTCATGTCGACGACCCGCCAACTGCCGCCGTCCTCCCGGACCAGCAGCCAACAACAGTCAAACCCATCTGGAAAATGAATGCGGTCCGGGTTATTTTCGTCATAGGTATAGGAACCCGAAAATTCAAGTCCCTGGTCTGCGTTGTACTCCTTTGCCTTTTCTGAGCTGTCACCAGAATAGCGCAGATTTTGCAGGGTACAGTCCTTACGATACCGTTTGAAGTCCTTTTTGAGTTCCTTCGCCGCCGCGTCGATCTCCTCTTGGGTATAGCTGGTATCCGTGCCATAGTCCAAGGTAAAGTCGGGGCTCACGGAGCCGCGGTTGTTGTACCAATAGACCAGGAAGAGCGCAAGCGCGATCCACACCAGGGCCGTCACAAGGGCGGCCATTCTGGTTATCGTTCCCTTGTCCGCTTCCTTCCTGCGCCGCTGGAACAAGTGCCGCAGGACGAAATATACCTCAGCTAAAACTGACCCGCCTGCAAAACTCGACATCATCATGGCACGGATGGCATACCCCTCGTCTCCCCACAGTTGAATGTTGAAGCAATAGACCCACAGCGCACAGGCGGCAAGCACACTTACAATGGAGAGCAAGTACCCCTTTTTCCGCTTTCCTATCACAAAGCGTAAGATCAGCCCCACGATCATTGGTGCAACAAAAATCATGAGCATATTTTTTGTTGTTTGATCCATCTCTGTTCCCCCCTCCTAGGTCATAGGCGGCCTCTCCTTTTCTTGATTATACCAGAAATTTAGAGAAAATGCAAAAACTTTCGGGACATTTGTGAGCGATGACGAATAAATTCCCCTACAAGACTTCCTCTCCGAGGGAACCTTGTAGGGGCGTGTTTTTATTTTCCTTCTATAACTACTTTATAACAAATGAGATGGACGATTGGAAACAAACATTGCAAAGATTATTTCGTTTTCAAGATATATAATCCGTTAGATAGTCCAAATCTCCTAACGCCAGAGAGATCATTTTATCTTCATTAAAAACAGCTGTTCGATTTATTCTTCCTGATATCTTTTGAAATATTGTAATATTGCCTGTGGTAAGTGTTTTCCCATCAGGATATTTTCTCTCTACATCTTCTAAAGATGTCTGCATCCCAATTCCAGAAATACTCCAGTTAAACGATCCTATAGGCACTTCCTCATAGAGGCTCCATGTATTATAGCATACTGATTTATTTCCATTATAAGTAACAAAGACGATATCTTTCCCTTCTCCATAAGAAAAAAGGGATATATCTTCGTTTTTTTCAATATAAGACGGGCCGTCCATAGGAACTACCCTTCCTTCCCCTAGAAATTTTTCAATTTCTGACTGATTCATTTTTAAAGAAAGTTTTATTCCCAAATTTTTGTTTTCAAAAGTCTCCTTTCTGGATGCAATCCATAAAAAAAGCATCAATAACATGCATAATAGCAAAGATAAAATCAATAGCTTTTGTTTCAAAAAAACACATCCTTTTATTCCGTCTCTATTGGCTATTTAGATATGCATCCAGCAAGACATCTTGTCTGTACACGACAAGATGTCTTGCTAAAAATTTTATTGCATTACAAAAAACTTACATTACGCCGCATTGCCATTTCCATATCCCGTAAATGAATATTTAACAGGTGTATTTTGTACCATCCCAGCTACCGCACCCGACACAATTTGAATCGTTAAGTTTCCTGAGAATCTGACTGATTTTTTATCTGCACTTAGCGTATAGGAACCGCCCCCATCTATAATATACGCACTATCACAACTGTCAAGTTTACACTCTACCGGCCTTGTTGGATCAAATGCGGGCCCGCTGGTAACTTCCATGATTTGGAAGTTACCATCATTTACCTTGTAACTCCCACAAACATAATATTTGAATGTATAGGCCTTATTCACAATTTTAGCGCAAGAAGTAAGTTGTTTTCTTGCTGTAACGCCAACAATATAGCGCGGAGTTATACCTCCGTCCCTTTGAAAGTCCCCTTCAAGAGAATACGTAGTCTGACCAACTATAGTTAATCCTTCACTTGACAATTCATAGATTATACTATTTATGTCGCCATTATTATACTTTTTTGTATTTCGTTCAAAAAAGTCACTTGTAATATCGTCGCCATCACCATTAACGACTTGATACTTATCCTTATTTTCAAATAGCTCATCAACTTCTTTCACAATTTCTTCGGAGTATTCTATTCCTTCTACTTCAGAGTTATCAACAGCTCCGGCATTTCCTACGAATAGGGCAAAAACACAAGACAACGCCAACAAGACGCTAATAGTTCTTTTTTTCATATTTATGTCTCTTAACAATCTTTTTGTGACTCAAAACGTGATAGTTCACTTCTAAAATTATATTCCAACTCTATGCAATCATGGTTGCAATGTTGACTTTCCACATGGGACTCTCCTCCCCTCCATATTTCCGTGATTGCTTTTTCTCTTTATTTATACAATACCATTCTGTACATCATTTGTCAACACTTAATTTGTATTTTCGATTTTTTGTCTTTTTGCAAAACAATACCCCCAACGTTTTCTCATCGGGGTTATTGTTTCCTAATATTGAGAAAGATTTTAATAGGACATTCTCACACAAGGTTGTCATCAGACACCCGTACACTGAATGTACCACTCACCGCTCCGCTGGATGTACTAAACGAAACTCTATAAGTTCCGCTGGCGGCATTGTTCTTGGTCACTGATCTGCTGCTATTGGCCGGAACATAAAATGTGGTGGGGCTCCCACCGGTTACAGTTACCTTCATCTGTTGGTTTGTGGTATTGCTCACAGTGATGACGTATGCCCTATCACCATCCACCAATCTCCACGTTCTGCCACTGCTTGTAATTGCTACATTGCGAAGGGCGTACCGCGTTGCCATGGGCATGATTTCCGTTTCGCCGCTACCAGCCTGCGCCAAAGCGGGGTCGTCCACCACGGCGGCTTCCGCCGCGCCAGCCACACAAGTCATGGACAACGCACACAGCACCATGCTCATACACAAAAACTTTTTCAAACCTTTCATACGTTTCAGACCTCTTTCCTTCATTTTGATTCAAGTATATCGTTTTTTCGACATACTTTTTATGATTCCAATATAGCATCAATCCCCCTTCGTGTCAATCAAATATTTTCAACAAAGATTTTTATTATCTCTTGATTTTATCTCTTTTCTTGTGGTATAATATAATAAAATTTTGGATAGAGGCGTAAATACCGTGAAGAAACGTGATGAAAAACAGACCTCAGGCCTGGAAGAAAACCTAAAAAAGGCGCTCACCGAAGTGCTGATCCTCTTCCTCTTTTCCGAAGGGGAACACTATATCGGGGAGCTCCCGGAAATCCTGCGCATCCGCAGCCAAGGGTCGGTGGACGTGATGTTCCCCTACTCTGTCATTTACCGCACCACCGAGGCCGGCTACCTGGAGGAGGCAAAAAAACGTGTCGCCCCCGACGGCCGACGCCGGCAGTATTACAGGATCACTGAAAAGGGTCTTGCTTATCTGAAAGAGCTCTTGGAAATTTACCGAAGCTTCTGCGAGGGCATTGACAAAATTTTATTTGGAGATGAGAACCATGAATAATCCGGCAGTTCAGCAGTACGAACGTGCCCTAAAGCCGTTGCTTCACGGGCGCGCACAGAGAAAGAGCGTACTGGAGGACTTTCATAGCACCGTAAAGATGGTCCTAGCGGATCACCCTGATATTGATTACGAAACTCTCGTCAAGTCCATGGGAACCCCGGAAGAATATGCGGCAAATCTACAGATAGACCATCCATATCAGCCCATGTCCCTGAAAAAGAAGCTCTGTCTGGCGCTGGTTGCCGTCTGTTGCGTAGTGGGTGGCCTCGGTGTGTTTCACCTCGTCACGGCGGAAAGTCCGGAAACCGTAACCCTTTACACCGACCCCAGCGAGTTTTCTCACGAGAGCATTCCAGATATTCCCATTGCATTGACAGACGATTTTAATCCGCGGGACAGCTCCTGGGGCCATCCAAAAGAATGCCCCGCCTACATCGTGGAAGCGCACAATGAAAACACCGTCGCCGCACAGGTCCTGATTCGCTACCGGGAGGATATCGAACCCCACGTTTTCATGGTCCCTCCTGGTGAGACCTATATCATTGTGGTAAACGACGCGCTCCCCGGTGAGCACACCATCAAATTTGACGCAGAAGATCATACATACGTCGGTTATGTGGAGGTCTACGTCAGCGAGACGCCCCTCCCCTAACCCCCGATAGCCCCCCCGCCCTGGCCGCCGGGCCTGGGTCGGGGGCACATAAGAGCCGCCGCCTAGAAGCACAAGCCGTTTTGCGGCTTTCTTTTTTTGCCCGTTTGGGGGTGAATAAAGTTTCGCTTTGGGGCGGATATTTTGTTTTCTTATGCAATCCAGGGTTTTCCTTTTCTGGGAGGGGAAATTTGGGTGGGGGATGTTCGGGGGGCGCTGCGTTTTTGCGGGCTGAAAGGTACGCAACGAGAAGAAGGTGCTGACCCTGGTTCTCACACTCGCCATGCTCTTATCTGTCATGGTCGTGGGGGCGGGGGCAGCGACGTTCGGGGATCAGGAATCGATCACGAACAAAGAGGCCGTTGATGTGTGCACGACATT